>WGNS01000048.1 GCA_016124415.1 Gammaproteobacteria bacterium
CGCTATTCCGCCGGTGCGGGGCAGAACGAAATGCTGGCCCACATCAGCCTGGCTACGTACGGGACCTCGCATTAATTCAGGTATATCCGGACCTCCCATCCGGTATGTTCCGCCCGGCGCGGCGTATCGATTTCGGCGACGAAACGGACATTCCGCGCCTTTGTAGAGAATCATCCTGTTTCCCCAAGGGAGCTGTCGATCAATGCTAACGGAAACCGGCCGCGTCACAGGGATCGATGACGGTTATGCCTGGGTCGAGGTCGAACGCCAAACCGCCTGCGGTAGCTGTTCCGCGAACAAGTCCTGCGGCAGCGGCATCCTATCCAAAGTGTTTTCCACCCGGCCTCTGCGTCTGAAGCTGGAGAATCGCTTGTCCGTTTCCGTCGGCGATCAGGTACTGGTCGCAATTGAAGACGGCCTTTTGATCAGGAGCTCCATGATCGTTTATGCGGTTCCCCTGGCGTTCATGATTATAGGGGCCATGATCGGCGAGTCCCTTCAGACCTCCCTGTCGACTGCCGATGGGGAGGGGTTCAGTATTCTCGGCGGGATCGCGGGACTTGTCCTGGCGATCCTGGGCTTGAAGCGATATTCCGTTCGCATGGCGGGAGATCCACGTTATCAGGCCCGCATGGTGGAATTGATTCGCGCCGCGGGGTCTCCCGCGTTTTCTCAGTGGACTATTCAAAAGGAGTAGTGATCTTGACTCAGTCAGTACGCGCGTACGGCACGCGATACCATGTTTCGGGCGGGCGCAGCCTGCCGATCTTAAGCAAGTTCCTCAAGGGCGCGCTGGTTGCGTGTCTGCTGTCGGCCGGTTCGGTTTCGGTATCCCAGGCGCGCTCGTTGGCCGGTTTGCCGGACTTCTCCGAACTCGTGGAAAAGAGCAGCCCCGCAGTCGTCAATATCAGTACGACCCAGAAGGCGGACGACAGCAAGCTCTCGATTCCCCATGGCATGAACCCGTCCATGGAGGATTTCCTGAAGAAGTTCTTCGGCGACAACGGCCCCATGGGCCCTCACGGCGACGAAGACCGCAAATCCTTGGGTTCCGGTTTCGTGATCTCCAAGGATGGTTACATCCTGACCAATACCCATGTCATCAAGGACGCCGACGAGGTGACCGTGCGGCTCACCGATCGCAGGGAATTCCCCGCCAAGATCATCGGTTCGGACGACCGTAGCGACGTGGCCTTGCTGAAGATAGACGCCGACGACCTGACCGTTGCCCGCATCGGCAAATCCGCCGACATGAAGCCCGGCAACTGGGTGCTGGCGATCGGTTCGCCGTTCGGGCTCGATCATTCGGTCACGGCCGGTATCGTCAGCGCGATCGGCCGCAGCCTGCCGAACGAAAACTACACTCCCTTTATTCAAACCGACGTGGCCATCAATCCGGGCAACTCCGGCGGGCCGTTGTATAACCTCGACGGCGAGGTCGTGGGCATCAACTCCCAAATCTACAGCCGGACCGGCGGTTATATGGGCTTGTCGTTCGCGATTCCCATCGATCTCGCGATGAACGTCATCGAGCAGCTAAAGGAGACCGGTCACGTGACCCGTGGCTGGCTCGGCGTGCTGATTCAGGACGTCACGCGTGAATTGGCCGAATCCTTCGGTATGGACAAGCCGAAGGGCGCTTTGGTCGCCCGTGTGATGCCGGACAGTCCGGCGGAAAAGGCCGGCTTCAAGGTGGGCGACATCATCGTCAAGTTCAAGGGCCGCGAGATCTCCCGGTCGTCCGCGTTGCCGCCGATCGTAGGCAGCAGCAAGGTGGGCGGCCGCGTGGATGTCGAGATCATCCGCGACGCCAAACCGATGACCCTGTCGGTCACGCTCAGCGAGTTGCCGGCTTCCGAGGATCTCGCACTCAATGGGACGGATGGCCATGCGGAGCACCGCATCAAGCGGATCGGTCTCGTCGTGTCCGAATTGACGGCGGAGCAGAAGGATAAGTTCTCGATCGACAATGGCGTCTACGTCGAGAGCGCCGACGAGGGCAGCGCCGCCCGCGCCGGGATCACTCAAGGCGACGTGATCATTCAGGTGAACGGCGCGGATGTCACGTCGACCGATCAGCTTGCCAAGATCGTGGACGCCCTGCCGGAAGACAAGCCTGCGCGCATCCTGATCCAGCGCGACGGCAGCCCGCGTTTCCTCGCTTTGCGGATCGCCAAGAACGATTAGTGCGGGGCGCGATCCCCGATGATTCTCATTCCACCGCGATGCGGTTAGAATGGCGCATCAAACAGGGGGCGTTAACGCCCCCTGTATCTATCTGGATACTAGGGACCATCTCAAGACGTCGCGGGTACGCGCTTGCGGTGTTGGATATGGTCCGTCGCCATTGGCCTGAGGCATCGTGCAACATATTCGAAATTTTTCTATCATCGCCCATATCGATCACGGCAAGTCCACGTTGGCGGACCGCCTGATTCAAATCTGTGGGGGGCTGAGCGACCGTGAAATGTCCGCTCAGGTCCTCGACTCCATGGACTTGGAAAGGGAACGCGGGATCACGATCAAGGCGCAGAGCGTGTCGCTGAACTACAAGACACGGGACGGTGAAACCTATCTCCTGAATTTTATCGACACGCCGGGGCACGTGGACTTCTCGTACGAGGTTTCCCGTTCCCTGGCCGCCTGCGAGGGCGCGCTGCTCGTGGTCGACGCGTCTCAGGGGGTTGAGGCCCAGACCGTCGCCAATTGCTACACGGCTATCGAGCAGGGACTCGAAGTCATCCCCGTGTTGAACAAGATCGATCTGCCCACCGCCGACCCCGACCGGGTCAGCCAGGAGATCGAGGATATCATCGGCATCGACGCCAGCGACGCTATGTGCGTCAGCGCGAAAACCGGTCTCGGAGTCGAGGATATGATCGAGGGGCTTATCGCCCGGATTCCGCCGCCCAAGGGCTCGAAGGACGACCCGTTCCAGGCTTTGATTATCGACTCCTGGTTCGACAACTATCTCGGCGTGGTTTCGCTCGTCCGGGTCATGGACGGCGCCCTGAAAGTCAGCGACAAGGTGACGGTCATGTCGACCGGACGCAGTTATCCGGTGACCCAGGTAGGTATCTTCACGCCCAAGGCCTTGAGTACGGGCAGGCTCAGCGCCGGCGAGGTGGGTTTCGTGATAGCCGGGATCAAGGAGGTCGACGGCGCGCCGGTCGGCGATACGCTGACCCTGACACAAAATCCGGTGGCAAAGCCACTGCCCGGATTCAAGGCCGTCAAGCCCCAGGTCTTCGCGGGCCTGTTCCCGATCAGCGCGGAGGATTATGAACCGCTGCGGGAGGCGTTGGCCAAGCTGCGCCTCAACGATGCCGCGCTGTTCTACGAGCCCGAGACCTCGCAGGCGCTGGGTTTTGGATTCCGTTGCGGCTTCCTGGGCATGCTCCACATGGAGATCGTGCAAGAGCGTCTGGAGCGGGAATACGACCTCGATCTGATTACGACGGCGCCGACCGTCGTCTACGAGGTGGTGCATACCTCGGGGGATGTCGTACATATCGACAATCCGTCGCGACTGCCGGACGTCGGGCGCATCGCCGAGATCCGCGAGCCGATCATCCAGGCCGATATCCTTGTACCGCCCGACTACCTGGGTGCCGTCATCACCTTGTGCGTCGAGAAACGCGGCGTGCAAAAAAAGATGCTTTATCATGGCCAGCAGGTGGCGCTGAGCGTCGAGCTGCCGATGAGCGAGATGGTCATCGACTTCTACGACCGGCTCAAGTCCGTCAGCCGGGGCTATGCCTCGTTGGACTACAATTTCGTGCGTTTTCAGGCTGCGGATCTCGTGCGCCTGGATCTGCTGATCAATGGGGAAAGGGTTGACGCCCTGTCCTATATCGTTCACCGTGACCGGGCCGCTCAGCGTGGCCGCGAACTCACGGCGAAGATGCGGGAGCTAATTCCCAGGCAGATGTTCGACGTAGCGGTTCAGGCGTCGATCGGGGCCAAGATCATCGCAAGGGAGACCGTCAAGGCGCTACGCAAGAACGTGACCGCGAAGTGCTATGGCGGCGACATCACGCGAAAACGCAAGTTGCTCGAAAAACAGAAGGCCGGCAAGAAGCGAATGAAACAATTGGGATCGGTAGAGATACCGCAGGACGCCTTTCTGGCTGTATTACATACGGGAAAGAAGACATGAATTTTGATTTTCAGGCCATTATGCTGCTTGCGCTGATATTGAGCGGCATCATTTGGGGACTCGACGTCCTCGTCTTCTCGCGCCAGCGGGCGGCGAGCATGGTGGAAGGCGCCATCGAACCTCAGGAAGAGACGCCGGTCCTGGTCGAATACGCCAAGTCCTTTTTTCCGATCATCCTGATCGTGCTGGTTATCCGCTCGTTCCTGATCGAGCCTTTTCGCATTCCGTCGGGGTCGATGTTGCCGACCTTGCTCGTCGGCGACTTTATCCTCGTCAACAAGTTTTCCTACGGCGTCAGATTGCCGTTGTTCGGCGCGAAAGTGATCAGCGTCGGCGAGCCCCAACGGGGAGACGTCGTCGTTTTTCGCTATCCCCGTGATCCCTCGGTCGATTACATCAAACGCATCGTCGGCTTGCCGGGCGACCGTGTCCATTACGAGAACAAGACGATCTACATCAACGGCGAGCGAGTATCCCAGAAATCGTTGGGCGTCTATACCGGCGTGGGCGAGGGCATAGAGGTAACGGGCGCCAGTCTGCGCGAGGAGCATCTCGGCAACGTGGACCATCAGATCCTGATTCAAACCAGCCGGAAGCTCGTCGAAGGCGATTTCGAGGTGCCGAAGGGGCGTTATTTCGTCATGGGCGACAACCGCGACAACAGTAACGACAGCCGCTTCTGGGGCACGGTGCCCGAAGAAAACCTCGTCGGCAAGGCCTTCATGATCTGGATGAATTGGGATAATACCAAGGGTGGCGTAACCTGGAGCCGCCTCGGAACGAGAATCAAATAGGAGTGACGCCTATGCCAAGAAGTCCTTTTCGCGCCCGGCAGTCCGGCATGTCCATATTGTCGCTCTTGGCAGCGGTAGCGGTCCTGGGCTTGGTGTTTACTTTCGCAATCAGACTCGTTCCTGTCTATATCCAGCATTTCAACGTCGTTTCCTCACTCAAAAACGTCGCTGAGGAGGCCAAGAACGGAGGATCCACCGCCAAGGCGGATATCCGCAACGCCATGTTGCGCCAGTTCAGCGTCAACGACATCGACCTCGGCCGCGAGGTCATCGCGGTCAATACCACGAAAGACAGGCGTACCGAGGTCGTGGTCGACTATGAAGTACGCAAACCTTTTGTGGGTAACATCGATTTGGTCGTTCATTTCCATAACAGTGTCGTCTTCTAGCACTTTAAATATGTCCCTAAGACGTCTCTGTTCCCGATTGGGTTATACGTTCACGGACGAGCGCCTGTTGCAGCTCGCTCTGAGTCATCGCAGCGTCGGCAGCCAAAACAATGAGCGTCTCGAATATTTGGGAGACGCGGTACTCGGCTGCGTGATCGCCGAAGAACTCTTCCGGCGGTTTCCCGACCAGGGCGAGGGCGCCTTGAGCCGTCTTCGCGCCCATCTCGTCAAAGGGGAAAGCCTCGCCGCTCTGGCGCGGGACCTGGCGCTCGGGGACAATCTGATCCTGGGGCAGGGTGAACTGCGCAGCGGAGGCGTTCGGCGCGATTCGATACTTGCCGGCGCCCTGGAGGCGATCATCGGCGCCGTACATCTCAACGGCGGCGTCGCCGCAAGTCGCGCATTGATACTTGAGATCTTCGGGCCTCGACTGGCCGGCCTCACGGTCGAGAAGGCGCGCAAGGACCCCAAGACTCGACTTCAGGAACTATTGCAATCCGGAGGCGGCGGCCTGCCCGAATACCGCCTGGTCGATACGCAGGGCTCTCCTCCGTCCCAGGAATTCCATGTGACCTGTCATGTGCCCGGCATGGCGAAGCCCCTCGAGGGGCGGGGGAGCAGCCGTCGTAAGGCGGAACAGGACGCGGCGGGGCGCGCGCTCGAAATCTTGGTCCAAGGAGGAAATCGTCTTGGCTGAACCCGGAGGACAGCTCTCACACGTCGGTTACGTGGCGCTCGTGGGTCGGCCCAACGTGGGCAAGTCCACGTTGCTGAACCGTATTCTCGGTCAGAAAATCAGCATCACCACGCGTAAGCCGCAGACCACGCGCCACCAGATCATCGGGATCAAGACCGAGGATGACAGCCAGGTCATCTATGTGGACACGCCCGGTATCCATCGCCATGGCGGGAAGGCCATCAACCGCGCCATGAATCGCGCCGCGCACAGCGTCTTCCACGACGTCGACGTCGTCGTCATGATCGTCGAGGGCGACCGCTGGGGCGACGAAGAGGACATGATCCTCGGTTACCTGCGCGAAGTCAGCAAACCCGTGATCCTCGCGATCAACAAGGTGGACCGCATCGCGGACAAGGAGAAGCTCCTGCCGGTGCTCGAGGCGCACGCAAAACGCTATCCTTTCCATGCGCTCGTGCCTATCTCCGCGCGTAAGGGTAACTACGTCGACCAGTTGGAATCACTGGTGACGGGGCTTCTGCCGGCCGCGCCGGCGCTGTTTCCGGAGGACCAGATTACCGATCGCAGCGAACGCTTCCTGGCCGCGGAGATTGTGCGCGAGAAACTCATGCGACAGCTGGGTCAGGAACTGCCTTATGCGCTGACCGTGGAGATCGAGCGCTTTCAGGACGGTCCGTCCGTCATCGAGATCTCGGCGCTGATCTGGGTCGAGAGGGCGGCTCACAAGTCGATCGTGATCGGCAACCAGGGCGCCCGTCTCAAAGATGTCGGCAGTCAGGCGCGCAAGGACATGGAAACCATGTTCGGCAAGCAGGTGTTTCTGCAGCTTTGGGTCAAGGTCCGCGAAGGCTGGACCGATGACGAACGCGCCCTGCGCCGTTTCGGCTATGGTGAACAAGGTTAACCTTCCGAACCGTCCGTTTGAACATGGCACCCCGGACTAGCGCCGAGAAGCCGCTGGAGACCGCCTATGTCCTTCACCGGCGACCCTATAGGGATTCCAGCCTGATCGCCGAGCTGTTGACAGAGGACAACGGACGGATCGTCGTCGTGGCGCGGGGTGCCAAACGTCCGAAGTCCGGGGTTGCCGCCGTGAACCAGCTCTTTCAGCCTATCGCGGCGGCCTGGAGCGGCAAGGGGGAAATGGGGACGCTCACCCGTGCAGAGCCCTTGGGGCCGCCGCGTTTGCTTCAGGGGCAGGTATTGTTCAGCGGCCTCTACGTCAACGAGCTGCTCGTGAGGCTTCTGCCCCGCCATGCGCCTTGCCCCGAGATTTTCATGCTTTATTCCGAGGTCATGAGCGGACTCTCAGCCGCGGGCTCGGACGACTCGGCAATCCAGCGCGAACTGCGCCGATTCGAGCTCTGCCTGTTGCAGAACATGGGTTATGGACTCGACTTGGAACACGTCGCGGACGGCGGTTCGCGCATTGACGAAACGGCTTCCTATCTCTATCGTCACGATCTGGGCCTGACGTCCTTCGACGGTTCCGTCGGCGCGGAGCAGGGGGTCGTGGTCTCAGGACGGACGCTCATCGCCATGCGTACCGGTACGCTCCAAGAGAGCCGGGAATTTAGTGAAGCAAAACGGTTGATGCGCTTTGTCCTGTCCGTGTACATTGGGCCGCGTCCTTTGAATAGCCGTCAAGTCTTCAGGGCTTTCTCACACCACGGCAAGCGTGCGCAGTGATCCGCTTTGGATTACCCCACAATACCGGTTTACCTATCTGGGAGCAGTTTTAGTTGAGCGCAGCAGAATACATTTGTCTAGGCGTCAATATCGACCACGTGGCCACGATCCGTCAGTCACGGGGCACCCGCTATCCGGACCCTGTCCAGGCTGCGTTAGTGGCGGAACAATCCGGCGCCGATTCCATTACCCTGCATTTGCGTGAAGACAGGCGTCACATCCAGGAGCGCGACGTCCGGATCATCAAGGAGGTCCTGCAGACGCGCATGAACCTCGAAATGGCGGTCACCGAGGAGATGCTGACCTTTGCCGAGGGTATGGCGCCGCATGATTGCTGTCTGGTCCCCGAGCGTCGCGAGGAACTCACGACCGAGGGCGGGCTCGATGTGGTTTCGCATTTCGCGCGCATCAAGGAGGCGTGCGATCGGCTTGCCGGCGTCGGCACCGTGGTGTCGCTTTTCATCGACCCGGAAGCCGATCAGATCGACGCCGCCGTCGAAACCGGATGCCACTCGATCGAGCTGCACACCGGGCACTATGCGGATGCCCCGGACCGCAAATCCGAGGCCGCCGAGCTCAAGCGCATCGTCGCCGCCGCCGAACGTGGGATCCGCTCGGGGCTGCAGGTCAACGCCGGGCACGGGCTCCACTATCACAACGTCTCGGCGATCGCGGCCATCCCCGGAATCGTCGAGCTCAACATCGGCCACGCCATCGTCGCCCGGGCCTTGTTCACCGGTCTCGGCGAGGCCGTGAGCGCTATGAAGGCGCTGATGCTGGAGGCGCGCCGGTGATCCACGGCATCGGAACGGATATCGTTCACATCCCCCGGATCGCGGCCGCATTGCAACGTTTCGGCGACCGTTTCGCAAAACGGATACTCAACCAGAAGGAAATTCGCGAACTCGCCGATGTAAATAGAAAGGACGTGTTTTTGGCCAAGCGCTTCGCCATCAAGGAAGCCGCCGCCAAGGCCATGGGAACCGGGTTTCGAAAAGGCGTAACGATGTGTGACATCAGTCTCGATCACGACGTCTTGGGTAGACCTATACTGTCGTTCCACGGCGTCGCCGGCAGGATGCTGGCGGAATTGGGCATCGGAGACGCCCATGTGAGCGTTTCCGATGAACGGGAATACGCGTTGGCCTTCGTGACACTAGTGAAAAATGGAACCTTTTCGCGGCCGGATACATCACATATGGACGTGTGTTCGAATCAGTAACTAGCGATGTTTGCATCATGCCGCACTGGGGGTATGATAGCGAAAATAACCACGAGACAAGTTCCCGGGATATCCGGGCACAGATGTTAAGAGACCGATTATGAATATGAAATCAGCGAGATACACGCTGAATATTACGCGGATGCGTATGGGATATGAAAATATGATTCACATGGAGGCGTGCTTGTGACCGGTGACTCGAAGAATATCGTGAAACTGTCCCGGAAGGGGTATGCGCTGCTCAACAAGCGACGCTACCGTGATGCAGAGGCGGCTTTTCTCGAGGCCTTCAGCCTCGCGGAGACCAATGCTTATGTCCTTGTAGGGCTCGGAGACGTTTGCCGGAAGCTGAAGCGTTTCGATGACGCCATCAAGTACTATCAGTTGCTCCTCGAAGTGGATCCCGAAAACGTCTTTGCCCTGCGCGGCATGGGCAACGCCTATCGTGGTTTGCAGCGCCATGATCGCGCCGTCGAGTATTGGAAGCGTTATCTCGAATGCAAACCGGGGGACACCCTCGTCATGGTCCGGCTCGCGGACTCCTACCGCCGGCAGGACCGATTGGGAGAAGCCGAGGAGCTTTATCGCAAGGCGCTGTCCATGGGCGGCAACGAGCTGTACGCCAATCTCGGCTTGGGCAACCTCTGTTACAAGAAGGGCGATGACGACACGGCGCTCGACTGCTTCGAGTCGTATTTGTCCATCAACGGCGGCAACGTCGCCGTGCTGACCATGATGGGCAACATCCATCAGCGGCATAAGCGCTTCGAGGACGCCTTGCGCTATTACAAGCGCACGCTTGTCTACGATGCCAACAATCCCTTTGCCCTCTACGGCATGGGCAACTGCTATCGCGGCATGCAACAACTCGATCAGGCGATCGAGTGCTGGTTGCGCGTCCTGAATCTCGAGCCGGAGAACCAGAACCTCTACACCCGCGTCGGCGACGCCTGTCTCGTGCTGGGTCGCTTCGACGAGGCCGAGCGGTACTATCACCGCAGCCTGCGGATCGGATTCGACCTGTACGCCCATCTCGGACTTGCCAAGGCCTACCTGTCGGACGAGCGTTTCGACGAGGCGGAGACCGAGTGCCGAGCCATTCTGGACCGTATGCCGGACAACCGGCGCGCCCTGCTGACAATGGTCGCAATCTGTGAGGCGAGGGGTGATGTCTCCCTGGCCGAGCAGATCAAGGAAAAACTGGTGCTTTCCGCCTGATCTGCCGTAAATATTGTTGGATCTACTATAAAGATCGACACGCTCGGAGGATAAGCTCGGCATGAGATTTGCCTTCGCGTAACGAAAGACCAAAAGCGGCGACAGAAAGCATATGGATGATCAAAACGGCAATGATCCATTTTCCGTTCCTCCGGACCCCGCGTCCGGAGTGAGCGCGGACTACCTCGAAGCGCTTTACGCCACCTATCTGGAAGCACCGGATTCCCTGACCGCCTCCTGGCGCGACTACTTCCGGCGAAATTTCCCTTCCGGCTCCGGCGATGCCGGCGTTCTCGCAAGACCCCAAGAGATGGTCTCTCAGGGCGGTTCCGAGGAAGCGGTTCCGGTGTCAAATATCCCGCGCGACGCCCGCTGGCGGGACCTCTCGGTTCGCCAGCTCGTTGACGCCTACCGTGAACTCGGCCATATGGTCGCCGCGATCGACCCCTTGGGCTTGCGCAAGATACCGGATATCGTCGAGCTCGGCCTCGAATACCACGGCCTCTCCGAGGCGGATCTCGATACCACGTTCGATGCCGAAGGACTGGGCAACGTGGGGCGCGCGCCGTTGCGCGGGATCATCGAATTGCTTAAAAAGGCCTATTGCGGTTCGCTCGGCGTCGAGTACACGTTCATCCCGGATCGCAACGAAAAGCTCTGGATACGTGAGCAGATCGAGCAGCGTTTCCTGTCGCGTGTTCCGCTCGATGACGAGCGTCGCAATCTGCTGTTCCGTCTGACCGCGGCCGAGTCCCTCGAACGCTATCTGCACAGCCGGTATGTGGGTCAAAAGCGGTTTTCCCTTGAGGGTGCCGAATCCCTGATTCCGCTGATCGATACCCTGATCGGGCGGGGCGCGTTGCACGGCGTCCAGGAAGTCGCCATCGGCATGGCGCATCGCGGCCGTC
>WGNS01000046.1 GCA_016124415.1 Gammaproteobacteria bacterium
GCTCGTAGAAGGCGCGCCGGGCCTGGCCAAGACGCGCGCGATCAAGGTCTTGAGCGAATGTATCGAGTGCGATTTTCATCGCGTCCAGTTCACGCCGGACCTGCTGCCCGCAGATCTGACCGGCACCGATATCTTCCGTCCTCAGGACGGCTCGTTTCAATTTCAGAAGGGGCCTTTGTTCCACAATCTGATCTTGGCCGACGAGATCAATCGCGCGCCTGCGAAGGTCCAATCGGCGTTGCTCGAGGCCATGGCCGAGCGCCAGATCACCGTGGGGACCTCGACTTATCCTTTACCGCTGCTGTTCCTCGTCATGGCCACCCAGAATCCGATAGAGCAGGAGGGGACCTATCCGCTACCCGAGGCCCAACTGGATCGTTTCCTCATGCACGTCAGGATCGATTATCCCGAGGCCGATACCGAGCGCGCCATCCTGCAACTCGCCCGTCGCGAGGCCGCCGCCGGTGCGGCGCCCAAGGCCGTGGCGACGCGCATCTCGCAATCGGCACTGTTTGCCGCGCGTGACGAGGCGTTGACCGTCTATATGTCCGAGCCCCTCGAACGCTATCTGATCGAGATCGTGCTGGCGTCCCGAGATCCGGCCCGCTATGGCGCCGACCTCGGGCGCTGGATTCAATGGGGCGCGAGTCCGCGCGCAACGATCGCGCTCGACCGTTGCGCTCGAGTGTATGCCTGGCTGGCCGGACGGGATTACGTCGGGCCCGAGGATATCCAGGCGATGGCGTACGACGTGCTGCGGCACCGGGTGCTGCTCAGCTATGAGGCCGAGGCCGAAGGCCATACGCCGGACCGTATTATCGAAGCGCTGTTGACGCTGATTCCCGTGCCATGATCGACGCGTTGCGTCGCCGGAAAGCGATGGCGGCATCCACCGCGGGCCGCACCATTGGAAACGTTGGAGAGGGGGACGGCGTGGTGCGAGTCAGTCTTGCCTCCCTGCTGGATCTTCGTCGCCGCAGCCTGGGTTTGGATCTGCGGCCGCGTCGGATATCGGCGCCCATGAGCGGCAGCTACGTTTCGCCCTTCAAGGGGCGCGGAATGGAGTTCGACGAGGTTCGTCCCTACGCGCAGGGCGACGATGTACGCACGATCGACTGGCGCGTCACGGCGCGTAGCGGCAAGCCGCACACGAAATTGTTTCGCGAGGAGCGTGAACGTTCCGTGCTGCTTTGGATCGATCTGCGCTCGGCGATGTTTTTCGCTACTCGAGGCGCATTTAAGTCGGTTCGAGCGGCTCAAGTTGCGGCCTCCTTAGGCTGGCGAACACACGACCTCGGCGATCGCCTGGGCGCGTTGGTATTCGATGAGACCCGGCATGACGAACTGCGTCCCCGCCGCGGCCAGGCTGCGGTTCTGCACCTCTTGCGCCGACTCTCCGGACATGAGGCGTGGGGACGTACGGAACGACATGCGGACGGTCACGTGTCGGACCAGTCCCTGAATCAATCCCTGTTGCGCCTTCGCCGGGTCGCCCAGCCGGGTGGGGCGATCTTCCTGGTCAGCGACTTCAACGGGTTCGATGAACAGGCGGCCGCTCATATCGCCCAGCTTGGCCGTCACAACGACGTCGTCATGATATGGATCCATGATCCGTTGGAGTCGGAGCTCCCTCCGGCAGGGCGCTATCGCGTCGGCGATGGCCGCACCTTCGTCAGTTTGGACAGCCGCGACCCCGCCAAGCGGGCAACCTATCATGAGCGTTTCGCCGAGCATCGGACCGGTCTCGAGACGCTCGCGCGCAACCACGGAATCGCCTTCTTGCCCATGTCGACGGCCGATGATCCGCTCACGGTCCTGCAACGGGGACTTGGGGTGCGCGGATGAAGGCGGATCTCAGCCAACTGCGCGACATTCATTTGCCCGCGCCCGTACCCTGGTGGCCGCCGGCCCCCGGATGGTGGGCGGTGGCGGCAGCGACCTTGTTGACGGTCGCGCTCGCCTGGATTTTATATCGCCGTCATCGGCAAAACCGCTGGCGTCGCAGCGCGCTCGCGGCGCTGGCATTGGTGCGCGAATCCTTGCCGGAGCACCAAACGGGCCAACTGTCCGTCCTGCTGAGGCGGGTCGCGATCAGCCGTTTTCCACGTCAGGAAGTCGCCGGCCTGACGGGACAGGACTGGCTTGCATTTCTGGATCGAACGCTGGACGGCGGCGATGCGTTTCGCGCGGGAGCAGGGCGGGTTCTGATACATGGTCCCTATCGTCGGAACGAAACTCCGGTTGATCCGACCGATCTCACCGCGCTTTGCGAACGATGGATCAGGCGTCTGCCGACGCGGAGGGCGGCGTGATCCATTTCGAGTGGCCTTGGGTCTTCGCGGCGGCGCTGCTGCCGCTCTTGTGGCGCTATCTGTTTCGGCCGGCTGCGGCCGCCGAAGGTGCAGCCTTGCGCGTACCCACCGTAATGCCGTTCATGCTCGGCGGGATGGCGTCTACCGGGACGGATCGAAAGCATCCCTGGTCGATAGGGTTTGCGCTCGCCGCCTGGCTGCTGCTGGTTTCGGCCGCCGCGCGGCCGGTCTGGCTTGGTGCTCCCATAGACTTGCCCGTGAGCGGTCGCGATCTGATGCTGGCCGTGGACCTTTCGGGCAGCATGCAGACGCCGGATTTCGTGATCGAAAATCAGCAGGTCGATCGTCTTAGCGCGGTCAAGAAGATCGCCGGCGATTTTATCGAACGTCGCGTCGGCGATCGCCTCGGCCTGATCCTGTTCGGGCTGCATGCCTATGTCCAGGCGCCCCTGACCTTTGACCGGAAGACCATCGACACGTTATTACAGGAGTCCGCCATCGGGCTGGCCGGTCAGCAGACGGCGATCGGCGAGGCCATCGGTCTTGCGGTCAAGGAACTCAAACGCCATCCGGACGGTAACAAGGTGCTGATCCTGTTGACCGATGGCGCCAACGACGCCGGCGAGGTCGATCCCTTGGCCGCCGCACAACTGGCCGCAAAGGAGGGGCTGACCATCTACACGATCGGGATCGGAGCGGACTCCATGCTCGTGCGGTCCTTGTTCGGCGCACAGCGCGTCAATCCGTCTCAAGGTCTCGATGAGGACACGCTGAAAACCGTGGCCGAGGCGACGGGCGGGCAATATTTTCGCGCGCGCGACGTCGGCGAGTTGAACAAGATCTACGGTGTGATCGACCGGCTCCAACCCGTCGACCGCGAACACCAGACTTTTCGGCCGGAACGGGCATTGTTCTTCTGGCCGCTGGGGATAGCCATGATTCTTGCCGCGGCGGTATTGTGGGTCAGGAGCCGGGCATGATTCACGATTTCCATTTCCTGCGGCCTCTTTGCTTTCTGGCGCTGGTCCCGATCGCCGTTCTGCTTGCGCTGTGGTGGCGAAAAGGGCGTTCGGACCGAGGCTGGGCGGGTGTGGTTGACGCGGCACTGCTGCCGCATCTGCTGATCGGGAGGGCGGCGGCGCGAAGCCTCTGGATGTTGACGGTGCTCGCGATGACTGCCGTGCTTGCGGTAACGGCGTTGGCGGGGCCGACCTGGAGCAAACTCAAGCAGCCCGTGTTCCGCCGCGACTCGGCCCTCGTGGTGTTGCTCGACCTGTCGCGGTCTATGGACGCGGCCGATCTGAAACCGAGCCGACTGCAGATGGCCCGTTTCAAACTGCGCGACCTCCTCGCCAAGCGTAAGGAGGGCGACACGGCACTCGTGGTCTATGCCGCGGAGCCCTTCGCGGTAACACCGTTGACCAACGACACTGCGACGATCGAGCGCCAATTGAGCAGCCTCACGCCGGATCTGATGCCGGCGCAAGGGTCCCGCGCCGATCTTGCGCTCGCCAAGGCGGAGACCCTGATGCAGGATGCGGGCGCCGTTCGCGGCGACGTACTTCTGATCACGGACGGTGTCGAGAACACGTCGTCCGCGGCGCTTGGCGCGGCGATCCGTAAGCTTGTGTCCGGTGGATATCGGCTGTCGGTGCTTGGCGTGGGCACACCTGACGGCGCCCCGATTCCGTTGCAGGACGGGGGTTTTCTCACTGATTCCGCCGGTGCCATCGTCATCCCGAAACTCGATGAAGCCGCTCTGGGGCGCTTGGCCGCCGACGGACAAGGTATCTACCGCCGTCTGGACGTCGGCGATCGGGACGTGGAGGCGTTTGCGCAGGCATTCGATCGCAACTGGCGTGCCGAAGTCGCGCGCAAGACGGTCGGACTCCAGAGCGATCAATGGCGCGAGGCGGGCCCCTGGCTGCTGCTGCCGCTGTTGCCGATCGCTGCACTTGCTTTCAGGCGGGGCGCCTTGTTGGCGGTCGGTGCGCTATTGTTGTTGCCGCTACCGCGCCCGGCCCACGCCGTCGAGTGGCAGGGGTTCTGGCAGCGTCCGGATCAGCGGGCCTCCTCGGCGTTTGCCGAACACCATCCCACCGAGGCGGCCCGTTTGTTCAAAGACCCGGCATGGCGCGCCGCCGCGCACTATCGTGCCGGTGATTATGCCGCAGCGGTTAAGGATCTGGAGGGCCGGCATAATGCCGAGGCGGATTACAATCGCGGCAACGCCTTGGCGCACCTGGGTAAGTACTCCGAGGCGATCCAGGCCTATGACTCCGCGCTCAAACAGGATCCGGGGCTTCAGGACGCGGTGCACAATAGAGATCTCGTCAAGCAATGGCTGCAACAACAGGAGGCCGAGTCTCAAAAGCGCCAATCCCAACAGGATCAACAGAACCAAAAACAACAGGACGCCGCCAAACAGAACGGGGCGTCGGCGAAGAAAAAGCAGGGACAGGAACAGTCCTCCGGCGGTGCCTTGCAAGGGCACAATGATCGCGGGCGAAACAGCCGGTCGCAGGGCGAACGGGGCGGTAACGCCAAGGAGGGGCAAGAGCCGGAGGTGTCGGACAAGAAAGGGACCGACGAAAGTCACGGTAGCGATGCGGCTCAGCAGGGCGGGACTCAGAAGGACAAACCCCTATCGGAAAAATCAGGGGCGAAGGACGGCACGCAGAACGTCGATCAAGATCGACGACAGGCTACGTCGGATGCGCGGGACGGCTCCGCAAGCGCTACGGATGCGGAACAGGCTCAGAATGAATCCGAGCAGGCGACGGCGCAGTGGTTGCGCCGTATCCTGGACGATCCGGGCGGTCTGTGGCGGCGCAAGTTTCTTTATCAGTACCAACGCGAACACCCGTCCCGTCAGGGAGAGGAAAAACCATGGTGATCGAACGATTGAAACGTGTGAGCACCCTCTTGCTCTTGGCCTGCGCGCTAACGGCGCCCGTATCGACTTGGGCCGCGCTGCGCGCCTATGTCGACCGCAATCCCGTTGCGGAGGACGAAACCTTCACGTTGACGCTTGAAAGCGATGACGGCCTTGACGGCAGTCCGGATCTGGGGCCCTTGCGCCGGGATTTCGATATTCGCGATCAGGCCAGGAGCAGCAGCATCAACATCGTAAACGGTTCCATGTCGCGTAAGACCCAATGGCAGATCAGCCTCATGGCCAAACACGGCGGGCGGATCACGATACCGGGCATCCGAGTGGGCGGCGCCGAGACCAACCCCATTTCTCTGGAGGTGACGGCGGCCGACCAGGCGCCTAGTTCCGCGAATGGCGGCGGCGCTCTGTTCGTGGACGTAAGCCTCGAACCGAAGTCCGTCTATGTTCAGCAGCAGGCCGTGTATACGGTTCGGCTATATCACGCCGTGAACCTCGGGAGCGGTTCGACGCTTTCCGAGCCTGCTTTTCCTAACGGTGAGGCCGCCGTTGAAAAGCTCGGAAAGGACAAGGAGTTCGAGACCGTTCGCAACGGCATGCGCTACGCGGTACTCGAACGTCAGTACGCGATCTATCCGCAGAAGAGCGGCGGCATCGAGATTCCCGCCTTGGTTTTTGACGGGCGGGTCGTGCAGGGCGGCGGCTTTTTCGCCTTCGATCCGTTCAATCCGAGGACGTTCCGCAAGCGTCTGCGTTCCCAGCCCCTGCGTCTCGATGTCCGGCCGGTGCCTGCTGCTTTCCACGGTGCGCAGTGGTTGCCCGCGGCGCACCTTGGCCTTACCGAGCTCTGGGCGCCTGATCCGCCGCACTTCGTTGTGGGGCAAGCGGTCACGCGCACTTTGCGGATCGACGCCGATGGTTTGATGTCGTCCCAGTTGCCTGTGTTGGCCGTAAATACATCGGTGGACGGCGTCAAACAGTACCCGGACCAGCCTTCGCTTTCGGAGTCTCCGGGCGGCGCCGGCCTGAGCGGCAGCCGTAGCGAAAAGATCGCCTACATTCCTCAGAAGGCCGAACGCATCGTGCTGCCCGCTATCGAGATCCCGTGGTGGAATACCAGGACCGATCGGGAGGAGGTCGCGCGGTTGCCGAAGCACACGATCACGATCGAGCCCGCGGCCGGAAATACGGCGCCGGTCGCCGCAACTTCGAACGCCGCTCAGACGCCGGTTGCCAAGGCGCTCGAGCCGCCGGTTCCCGGGGCGTCGTTGCCTGCCGGTGCCAATATGGGGTCGGCGGCGATCGCAAGGGACCCCGGGCGTTGGCCGTGGATCGCGTTGCTGCTCGGCTTCGGGTGGTCGGTTACCGCGGGGTCCTGGTGGTGGCGTTCTCGGCGGTCCAGGCGGCGCCCTGAGCCGAAGCCGGATCCGGCCGTTCCCTTGCGTGCCCTAGAACGCGCGATCCGCGAGGGATGCCGGGCGAATGATCCGGTCGGAACCAAGGCCGCGATCCTGGCTTGGGCGGGGAGACGCTGGCCGGAACGACCGCCGCTGAGTCTGACGGCCGTTGCGCGACGGTGTCCGGAGGATCTGGCCGTCGAAATGATCGCGCTGGATCGTACGCTTTATGCACCCGGAGAAGGGATCTGGCAGGGAGATACGCTGTGGCGTCGATACGTTGAATGTTCGTTCCCGGAACGGGATGAGGCGAAGGGGCCGGCGGCGGGACTCGAACCGCTGTACCCCGTTTCCTGACCACCGGTGTTCGTGCAAGGATTGACGTTACGATGGATGACGTTTCCGAAAAACGGGGCCTTGAAGCTCGAACGGGCGCGGGGTTCGAGCCGATGAGCGCCTACGTTGGCCGTTTTGCGCCGTCGCCTACCGGACCGTTGCATGCGGGGTCCCTGGTTGCGGCCGTCGGTAGCTATCTGGCGGCGCGCTCGGTCGGCGGGTGCTGGCTGTTGCGCATAGAAGATATCGATCCCCCACGCGAGATGGCGGGCGCCTCGGATCGGATTCTACGAAGCCTGGAGGCGCACGGCCTCCGGTGGGACGGCCCGGTCCTTTTCCAGAGCAGCCGTCTGGAGGCCTATCAGGCCGCTCTCGATGATCTCATTGCGCGGGATCTCGTCTATCCGTGCAGTTGCAGCCGGAGCGAGCTCACCGCTTCCGCGGCGATTGGCGCATTCGGGCCGGTTTATCCGGGCCATTGTCGCTCGGGGCCGCGGCGTCCCGAGGGGCGTTACGCCTGGCGCGTACGTACGGACAACGATCTCATCGCGTTCGAAGACCGGAGGGTCGGAAGGTACGGACAGCGCCTCGAACAGGAGGTCGGCGATTTCGTGGTCCGGCGAGCGGACGGCCTGTTCGCGTATCAGCTCGCTGTCGTTGTCGACGACGCTTGGCAAGGCGTTACCGATGTCGTGCGCGGCGAGGATTTGCTCGATAACACGCCGCGCCAGATCCTGCTGCAGCGGCTGCTGGGTTTCCTCACGCCGACCTACCTTCATCTGCCGCTCGTTCGCGACGCCGACGGGCAGAAACTCAGCAAGCAGACCTTCGCCGAGGCGCTCGACGACGCTCAAGTCACCGGCAATCTCTTCGCCGCACTGCACGTCCTCGGGCTGATGCCGCCGGCGGATCTGCGTAAGGCTCCGGCTTCCGAATGGTTGGCCTGGGCCGTCGCACACTGGCGCGTGCCTCAGGCGGATTCAAGCGCTCGATAGGGCGACGCGGATCAACCCCTCAGGGCGAATCGTTCGATCGGGGTATAACGGCTCCCTTTCGGCGCCAGTTCCGAGCGGTACAACGTGATGCAGTCGACCCGTTCGCTCAGAACGGGCGGAGGGTTTTTGACGAACGGGGCGAGATCGATCTGGCGTCGTCCTTTTGCCCGGGCCAGACTGATATGCCCGCGATAGGTCTTCGGCGCCTTTCGGGGATCCGGCTCCGGTCCTTGTCCGATGGCATTCATACATCGGTGGGCCAGCCTGGCCAGCGCCTCGGGCGGGTCGATGCCGAATGCGCCGGCCCAGAATATCCGCGCCCGGTCCGTGTCCGGGAAGACGCCGAAGCCGCGAAGCTCGATTCCGAACGGAGCGGTTTCGCCCGCGATTTTGTCCAGGCGTCTGCGCAAATCCGGAATCGTTTCGGTAGCCGTCTCGCCGTAAAAGGCCAGCGTGACGTGCCAGTTTTCCACGGGCATGGCTCGCCAACCGGTCTCGGGCAGCAACTTTCGGGCGGAATCCCACCATTCCTGCAGCGGATCGAGAACCGCTTTCGACGGGCGGATCGCGGCGAAAATGCGTAGGGTGTCGAGGGGAGGCTCTGTTGGCACGGGTTTCGAATGTCGTTGGTTCGGTCCCTCCGAGTTTACGCGCTCGGGCGGCCCGGGTCGACCGAGCGCCCCCTCCCAATCAATGGCTCGCGTCTCGCTTAAAGCGTGGAAAACGCGTACGACAGACCGAACATGAACTGGTAGCGCGGCACAAGGTTGACGTCGTTGACGCGCTGATAGACCGGCAGTTGCAGATGGGCGTACAGAGAGAGCTGGTCCGAGGATTCGACTCTGATGCCCGGTGTCGCGTAGACCATGGTGCTGCCCGTGCTGGGGACATCCTGCCCAAGGAAGCGGTCGCGCTTGGCATATCGCGCGTTGATTTGTCCGCTGACGAGCAGTTTGTTGGCGATGCGGTAATCGAGACCGGCGTTCGCTGTCAGTGCATCGCCGAATTCGTACTTGAGATCGTTTTCGGTATTAAGCCGATATTGCAATGACGCAAACGTATCCAGCGAGTGAAGCGTCCACTGGTGGGTGTGGAGGATCGAGAATAGGTAATCGTATGACCCGGTGCCGGGCTGGATCGTCGGCTCGTTGATGGCATTGTCACTGTCCCGGAGGCGGTATTCCCCGCTCGGCAGCTTGATCCCGGCGCCGGCGACGACGAGGTCGCGGGTGCCGCGGTAAAGCGCGTATCTGGCCCTCAGGACGATGTCGCCCATGCCGGTCGTGCCGTCGACCTTGGTAAATTCGGCGGTGTCGAGATGGGTGTGTTCATGCTGACGTTCGTTGTAGAAAGGAACCGTGACACCGACTCCCAGATCCGGCGTCACGCCGTAATTGAGGTCGAGTTGGCCCAGGATGTTGATCGTGCGTTGTTCTTCATGGCCCTCGCCATCCGCCGGCAAGCCGAGCACGCCGTTCTCGAAATCGACTTTGGGTACCAAGACTTGGTTCGTCGGATCGCTGCCTTGCAGTTTTCGATCCTGAGGAATGTAGCGATACGACAGATCCACGTTCATGAGGCCCGTGCTTATCGCGCCCTCCTGACTGTCGACCACCAGAAAACAATTCGACGAACCGCAACTGGCCGTTGCCTGCGAGTAAGCAAACGCCATACCGATGGACAACGCCGTTTTTAATGCGGCGCCCCGAAGCTGCTCATTCATGATTTTCCCCTCCGAAATGACGAACGATTATATTTTTATCCCTTATTTTAGGCGCACGGAGCGAGGAGCGGGATGTGACGGATTGTCGCAGGGGAATAGGCGGCGCGCATTTCTGGCCAATGTGTAACTTTTATGAAACCACGTAAATCGTCCAAGATTGATGTTGTCTCGCCCGTTTTTCGTGTGCTACATTCCGCTGCAGTCAATCTGGCAGTAGGGTTGAACAAGGAACGTTCGATTCGCGCATGATGCGGTGCAGGTACCGCTTTACGGAAACGTCCGTATCGTGTCTAAGGAATATCATCGCGGATCGGCCCTGAGCTTCGTTTTCGAGACCTTTCCGTCTCGAACTCCACTCCTTGTTTTCCCCTGTTCTGTCTCGCGCCTTTCGGCGTGGTTCGTTCGCGCTTGCGGCGAAGATCTAGATGCAAAGTGTATTCGGAAGGAGACGCACATGCGTTTCCAGGTCAACCAAGGATGGGACGCTGGAGGGAGCGATGGCGAAGAGAAGGGATTTTCTGAGGGCGGGCGCGATGGCGGTAGCCAGTACGCCGGCCATTTTCGGGGGCGCGGCGATACCGCATGCGGCACAGGCGCAACTTTGCAGGCCTGAGGGGATACGATCCTCGTTGACGGAGCCGGACAGCCCGCCGGTCAGACATTACTATGAACCGCTGTATATCCCGCCGCCTTTGCAACCGGTGGACCCCGCGACCCTGTCGCCCCCGCCCGACCCGAATCGTCATCAGCGCTTCGACGAATTCCGACCGGTCAAGCATTACGTGCAACACATCACCGAAGGTTTTTGGAACTACCATTCCGATCTGTCGGCGTTGAATCCGCTCGGATACGGTTCGCTGGGCTGGTTGTTTGACGGGGCCACGCCGGGAGGACAGTTGATCGCGCATTACGGCGAGCCGGTTTTCGTACGCCGTTACAACGACTTGCCGATGACGGAAAATGCCTTGATCCCGTTCGGACTGCCGTACACGTCGATCCATCTGCACAACGCGCATACCGCATCCGAGAGCGACGGCTATCCGGGCGATTTCGTGGGTCCGGGCGGGTATTGGGATCATCACTACGCCATGATGTACGCCCGCAACGACCCCAACGAGGCCTTGGCGAGTCTGTGGTATCACGACCACATGCTCGATTTTACCGCCACCAACGTCTATGCCGGGCTTTCGGCAATGTGCACGTTTTATGACGAACTGGATTCGGGGGATGAAAACGACCCCAATCCCGACGCGCTGCGTCTCCCCGGGACGTACGGCAAGTACGACATTTCCCTTCTGTTGCACGACGTGCGTTTCGATGCGAGCGGCAACCCGACCTACAACGTCTTCGATACCGACGGCCATCTCGGCGATTTGATCACGGTCAACCGCAAGGTCACGCCTTACCTCGCGGTGGAGCCCCGTAAATACCGTTTTCGAATTTACGACGGCGGGCCGTCGAGGTTCTACGAGCTGGGTCTCGCGGACGGGTCGGACGTGTTCGTGATTTCCACGGACGGCAACCTGTTGGAAGAGCCGGTCAGGGTGACCAGCATCGTGCTGGGGCCCGCCAACCGACACGACGTCATCATCGATTTTTCTCGTTACAAGGTTGGCGACACGATCAACCTGGTCAACATGATGGAGCAGATCAACGGACAGGGCCCGACCGGACGGCGCCTTGAGGGGCCGCACCGCATGCCCGTCATGCAGTTCCGTATCAAGCCGCTCGAGGGACCGGATAACAGCCGTATCCCCGATTTCCTGCGCAAGCTGCCCCCGATCAATCTCGACGAGGTCGTTGCCGAACGCGAATGGGTTTTCGATCACGATATGGGACTGTGGACGATCAATCACGAGTTCATGGACCCGACTAAGGTTTCGGCCGAGGTACAGCAGGGTACGGCCGAGATCTGGACCTTTCGCAATGCAGGCACGTCGTGGGCGCACCCGGTGCATGTCCATTTCGAGGAGTTCCAGGTGCTGGAATGGAACGGCAGGCCGCCGGCCGGCGTGCTGCGCTCCCGCAAGGACGTTGCCACGCTCGGCCCCGGAGATTCCGCACGAGTGTTCTATCGCTTCGACGATTTCCTCGGCCGCTTCGTGATCCATTGTCACAACAACGTCCATGAGGACAACGCCATGATGCAACGTTGGGACATGGTGCCGAATCGCGGCGGCGCCGGTGGACGGCGCGACGATGACGACCGGCATCGTCGGGGGCGATCGTAAGCGACCCGAGCAACGGAAACCCATAAACGAAATTTCCAAGGAGTCGGAAATGAATCCATTGACAAGAAGGACTTTTCTCGCTGCCGCTGCGCTCGCAATACCCGCCGCCGCGACGGCAGCCTCAACCGCCGGGTCCGATCAGGATAAGTCGGTTTTCAGGACTTGCCCGAGGGCGCGCGGCGGAAAGAACGCCTATCGATTTCCTCAGGTCATCGTTCAGGATCAGCGCAAGGCCAAGGCCTGGTTTTACGAGGATCTGCTCGCCGACAAACTCGTCGTGGTGAGTTTTACATCGGTCAAGGGCGAGCGCTATTACCCGGTGCTCGGCAATCTTATCAAGGTGCATGAAATGATCGTCGATCGGGTCGGTCCGGACGTCCGGATGTATACCGTGACTACGGATCCCTATCGCGACACGCCGGAAGCGCTGAAGACGTTGGCCGATCAGTACGGCGCCAAATGGCGTTTTCTGACCGGCGCGCCCGATGACGTCAGGGAAATCCTCGCCGCCTTCAATGCGCGCGGCAGTCTGTACGGCCTGTCCTGGATCGGGAACGAACGGACGGGCCGCTGGTTGAATAAACCCAGTCGTTTGCATCCGCTGTATATCGCCGAGGCGGTGGCCCGCCTCGGCACCGGCGCCGAGCACAAGGACTTTTTCGTGGACGAGCACAGCGTGTAAACGGACGCACGCCCTGCAGGGACCGTTACATGGACGTAAACACATTCCCGGTCATGACACATGAATTGTCTGGCCGGAGAGGAGGGAAATGGAAATGAAGGACTTGATACCGATGACCGGGCCGCGATTGGCCGCAGCCTTTTTTTTACTGGTTGGCGGGGTGGGTTTCGGCGGTGCGGCATGGGCGGATTGTGCGCCGACTTTTGATCCGATGACCGGCATGACGGGCTGGATGGGACATCCCTGTCCGCAACCGCGGCCGGGGGCATCGAGCCAATCATCGCCGGACGGTGGGCTGACCACCGTTGTGAACACACCCGAAGGACACCTCCCGGCGGTGGACCCGTTCGATACGCCACCGGGCAGCAATTTCCTGATGACGGTGTACGAAAATCTCAAGGACTTCAACGGGGACGAGATGCCGAATACCCTGCCGTCACGCCCGGAGAACCCATATTACCTCCACGATGGCCCGGTCCTTACCCGGAAGATCAATCCGACCAACCCCGAGGATGATCTCGATGCGATTATCGATCGCATCGAGGCGGCGGCTAAACACGGGCGCAGGCGCATCGACGACGATCTTGCCAGGCGCGCCATCGATATCATCGAGGGCAACCCGATTCGTGATCGTGCTTACAGCGGCTTTCCGTTGCTGCACTACAACGGCCCGAACAAGGTCAAGACCGTGCAGCCCATCCATGACGAAGCGGGCAATGTCGTCGGCGGCAACGTGGACGTCAACCTGATCTACTACAACCAGCACATCGAGGGCGATACCGCGTTTGTCGATCCGAGCGCCGTTCAGGAGGTTCCCTGGACCATCACGTACCATGTGAACATTCTGAATCGGGGCATGGAGGACTTTTCCCCCATGGTCATGAACTTCGATCGGGTCGGCGCGAATCGGGGCCCCTTCCACGCCTCGATGGATCAGAGCTATTTCCCGATGCTCGACGAGGGCACGCGCTATACGGTCAAGATCAAGGAGACGAAGGGCAAGTATTACAACCTGACCTACATTTGGGGATGGCGCATCCATCCGCCTCGCGTTCAGGTCATCGAGAACGCGCTGAAGACAGCGGGACCGGACGGTTGGACGCTGCCGCAATGGGAAAAGGCGGCGTTTTGCGAAGGCGGCATCAATGATCCCGACTGCGATCCGGTGAACAACCGTGCCGATCGTGAGTACGCAATCGCCCAGATCGGCGATTTGTCGCCGGTCAAGCGCATGTGGCGCGTCTTCAAGTCCCTTGCCGATGAGCGCCGTTCGGATGCCGTCGATCTCAAGACGGCGGCGGAGGGTTTGCGGGAGGCTTTCCTTGACTGGACCGATCGCACCCGGCTGCCGAGCGGGGTCCGGTCCGATCCCGAGGCGACGTTGACGATGCTCTACGTGAACAACACGATCTACGCCGGCCGGCAGGGCGCTCAGGGCGAGGGCAGCGGGCTGGGTCCCGCAAGCTACAAGGGGATCGGCAACGGAAGCGCGCTCGATTGGCACCTCCGTCCCTATGAATACAAGGCCACAATATATAACGGCGATCACTTCGTGCACGGCTACATGAACGTGGATTTCGGGGGCTCTCGAGGCTGGGAGAACCAATTCCAGTACACCGATCCCACGACGCTGGCCGGTCCGCATCCGGAGATCCCGCCGGGGCACGACGCGAACTTCCCGCCTTTCACCAATCCGGCGAATATCATCTCCGGAGCGGATAAGGTGTTTCCGATCAACCGGGGCGGTGCGGAAGAGTTCCTGCAGCCGGATCCGCGCAACCCCGCGGATCCGGTCAATGGTCCGCCGCAGCTTGGCTCCGGATGCTTTTTCACCTTCGGACGTAACTATGCATGGCCGAACGCGGGCGGTCCGTGGGGCGGCATCATGGTGCCGCCGGTGGCAACCGACGGAACGCCGGGGCTGCACAAGGTCGAAATCACTTACAACTTCGAGCCGAGCCCTCGTCTCAGAATCTATCAGTTCGACCCATTGCATCATGATGTCGCGGTCTACTCGCTCCACTAGGCTTGCGTCGGGTGCCGATGCGCATGTTTGCAGGAATGGCGGGCGTCGTATTGTGCGGATACGTTTTTTCCGGCGCCGCCGCGGCCGCCGACTCGAGGTGCGATTTCGCGATCGGGAAAGGCGCGAAAGGGCTACGGTCCATACCGGAGCTAACGTATGAGATCGACGCCCGCTATCCGCACGATCCTGCTGCGTTTACGGAAGGTCTTGTGTATTTCCGCGGTGCAATTTACGAAAGTACGGGGTTGCTCGGTTCGTCAACGGTGCGTCGGCTGGACATCGAAAGCGGGCGGGTCGAACACGCCGTGCGATTGCCCGACTCGCTGTTCGGCGAGGGGCTGATCGTTTGGGACGGAGAGCTGATCCAACTGACGTGGAAAGTCGGCGTGGCCCTGGTCTACGGGCCGGACCTCAGTCGAAAGGGAAGTTTCGCCTATGCGGGTGAGGGGTGGGGCGGCGCCCGCATGGGCGATCGCCTTGTGGTCAGCGACGGGTCTTCTCGCCTCAGGTTTATCGCTCGCGACGGGCAAGGGGGCTCGGCGTTGCGCGTGACCGCCGGAGGTGTGGATGTGGACGGGCTCAACGAACTCGAAGTTGTGGGCGAACGCCTGTACGCCAACGTCTACCCGACGGATTGCATCGTGCGGATCGATCCGGCGACCGGGATCGTCAATGGTCGTCTCGACATTTCGGGTCTGTTGCCATGGTCCGAGCGTCCGGACGGTTCGGCCGTGGCCAACGGTATCGCCTACGATCCGGCGACCGGGGCGTTGTTCGTGACCGGCAAGCGTTGGCCATATCTGTTTCGGATCAGGGTGAATGACACGGAGCGCTTCAAGGAGGACTAGCCATGCGAAAGAAAATACGAAACACCGGTTTGGTGCGAATCATGATGCTTCTGTTCCTGGGGGCCGGCGCTCCGAACGCGGGGGCAGGGACGGACTACGTGCCGTTTCCGGGCAGGATAGCGGTTACCCCGGTCCGGGTGGAAACGGCCAAGAACGTGATCGTCAGCTTCGAGACCTGGCCGGGGTTTTCAAGAAATACGACGATAGAGTTGCCGGGCATCGCGATTCCGGTCGACATCCCCGGGGCCGACGCCTGTGAGCGTCAGCGGTCCGTCAAAGCGCTCGCTTTCACCCGACGGTTCCTCGCCGAGGCGAAGGCCGTATATGTCCAGGATATGCGCATGGAAACCAGTGCCGATTCCGTGGTCTATTCCGACCTAATCAGCGACCGGGGCAGCCTGATCCGGGCACTGGAAACGGAAGGCCTCGCACGTCCCGCCAAAGTGCCGCCAAGACTTTCATGGTGTAAGTGACGCTGCGGCCGCGGATTCGATGGAATGAGTGTCATGCGCAAGTCATTTCTGCTCGCGGCGCTGATTGCCGGAGGGCTCGGATATTGGACCCTCTCCTCGTCCCGTGAAGGATCGGATCACTTGAACGGTATGCACCACAGCCCTGATCACTCGAGCGGACATGCGATGCATACGGATGCGCCCATGGCGCCGGGTGCCGGGCCCGCCACGCAACGATTCGCCCTTCCCGTGGTAATGATCTCGCCGGATGTCGTGCATAACCTGGGGGTGCGTACGGCAAGGGTGCGCTACGGCGATCTGGTGCACCGTATCGAGACGATCGGCAAGATCACGCGAGTGGATCCGATGG
Organism: Gammaproteobacteria bacterium; assembly: GCA_016124415.1. Lineage (GTDB taxonomy): Bacteria > Pseudomonadota > Gammaproteobacteria > SZUA-140 > SZUA-140 > RI-283. The sequence goes on from WGNS01000046.1 coordinate 16,266, forward strand.
CCCGCCGTACGCTGACGCCGCCGATCCGGGGTGAACTCGTGCGGATAGCGGACAAGCAGGAAGGCGATATGGTCAAAGCGGGCGAGTTCCTGTTTTCGGTACGTTCCGACGAGTTGTTCGAGCATGAAAAGGCCTTTCGGGAAACGTATCTCGCGGGTGATCGGGCAACCGCCAACGCCATGATCCCGGGATTGAACCAGATGGGATTGTCGCCGGATCAGATCGCTCGACTGCAGTCCGGCGACGCTCCCGAGATGCCCGTCGAAGTGCGCGCCTTCGAGGACGGGTTTATATACACGCGTCGCGGGTTGCCCGGAGACAAGGTCCACACCGGTTTTACGGTTTTCAACGTCGGCGGCAATTATCGCGTGATCGAGGTAACGGCCGAGATCTTCGAGCGCCAATGGCGTTGGGTCAAACAAGATCAGCAAGCCTCCATGACGGTCCGAGGCTTGCCCGGTACGGTGTTCGAGGGCAGGGTCGTTCGCGTCGAACCGCCGGTCGGTTATACGACCCGCTCGCTCGAGGTGGCCCTAAAGTTTCGGACCGACAATCCCGAGCTGTCGCAGAGCATGTTCGCCCACGTGAATATCATCGGCCAGGGGCGGAAACACGTGCTGCTGGTTCCGTCGGATAGCGTCATACGAACCGGCGAAGGCGATCGGGTCATCGTCGTGGAGGACGGCAGCCGTTTTTCGCCCGTTGCCGTCGTCGCCGGTGAGGAAGGCCGGGGTATGACCGAAATCCTGTCCAGACTGAACGAGGGTGACGAGGTCGTTGCCTCGGGTCAATTCCTTATCGATTCCGAGAGTAAGCTGCTGGCGGGTCTTCAACGACATGGTGCCCACATGTCCCATCATCATGGCGCCTCGAAACCCGGGTCTCCGTCCGGAGCCCATCACGGCCACGCGGAGACGACTTCAGGGTTGCCGGACGGTACGCGGTCCGGCCCGTGATCCCCGCCGTCATACGCTGGTCGATCCGTAACCGGCTGCTCGTCCTGATGGTGACGGCGTTGCTCGGCGCCTGGGGCGTCAATTCGGTTCGCACGCTACCGATGGACGCGATCCCCGACCTTTCGGATGTCCAGGTTGCGATCCGGACTAGCTTTCCGGGGCAGGCGCCGCAGATCATCGAGGACCAAATCACCTACCCGCTATCGATGGCGATGCTGACCGTACCCGGAGCCGAGGCCGTTCGCGGGTATTCTTTTTTTGGAGACTCCTACGTCTATGTCATTTTTTCAGACGACACGGATCTCTACTGGGCCCGTTCGCGCGTGCTGGAGTACTTGACCCGGGCATCCGAACAATTACCCCGCGGCGCTGGGCCCAGGCTCGGTCCCGATGCCACGGGAGTCGGTTGGGTCTATCAATACGCCCTCGTCGACCGTAGCGGTCGTCACGATCTCTCCGAGTTGCGCTCGTTGCAGGACTGGTTTCTGAAGTTCGAGCTCCAGGCCGTTCCGGGCGTCGCCGAAGTCGCGACGCTGGGAGGCATGGTCAGGCAATATCAGGTCGTCGTCGATCCCGACCGCCTGCGGGGCTATTACCTGACGCTCGCCAACGTCAAGCGCGCCATCGAAGACGCCAATCGCGAGACCGGAGGATCTGTGCTTGAGATGAGCGAAGCCGAATACATGTTGCGGCTCAAGGGCTACGTGAAGGATACGCGCGACCTCGGTGTTACGAGTGTGCCGACGACTCGCCGGCGACTCTCGATCTCTTCCGTGCTGCTCGACGATATCGCAAGCGACATCCGGGTCGGGCCCGCCCCGCGTCGGGGCGTCGCGGATCTCGACGGCGAGGGCGAGGTCGTGGGCGGCGTCGTGGTCATGCGCTCCGGCGAAAGCGCTCTGGCGACGATCAAGGCCGTCAAGTCCAGGCTCGACGTGCTTCGCATGAGTCTGCCGGACGGCGTGGAGATCGTCGAAACCTACGACCGTTCTGCCTTGATCGGGCGCGCCGTGGACAATCTCGACACACGTCTGATGGAGGAATTCCTGATCGTCGTGCTGGTATGCGCCCTGTTCCTGATGCACATGCGTTCCTCGCTCGTGATTCTGGTCAGCTTGCCGGTCGGCATCCTTGCGGCGTTTATCGTCATGCGTCTGCAAGGCGTCAACGCCAACATCATGTCCCTTGGCGGCATCGCGATCGCGATCGGCGCCATGGTCGACGCCTCCGTCGTCATGATTGAAAACGTGCACAAGCACCTCGGGCGCGCCGGGACGGACGGCAATCGTTTGCGCGCGATACAGGACGCCCTTGCCGAAGTCGGATCGCCGCTGTTTTTTTCGCTA
>WGNS01000012.1 GCA_016124415.1 Gammaproteobacteria bacterium
CTGGGGTTGGGGGCAAAACGACCTTCTGGAGCTGGACAACCGCTCGCACTGGCGCATCGAAAAGGTTCTCAAGGAACGCCGCGCCCTCGTCGCGGCCTTGACCCAGAGCTACAACGCCCTGTCGGACTTCGCGCGCACCAACAACAACCTGGCCACGATCAAGCAGGACGATCTCAATACCCTGGGCCGGAAACTCTATGCCGCCTTCGAGAAAAAACCCGGCAAGATCGATCTGATCAATCGCGGCATCAGCGACAACATGCTCGAGCCGACGCTATCGCTGCACGAATACAGCATGGGCGGCCAAAATTACTGGTTGCTCTATCGCGGTCTCGTCAACCGCGAGGACGCCGCCGAGTTCACGCCCTTGCATCGCGCACCGACCGTCATCGAGATGCTCTCCTGGTGCCATTTCAACCAGGTGAGCAATGAGCAGACAGCCTGGTCCGTCTATGTCAGCGAGTCGAAGTTCAGCATCAAGGAACTGCGTTCGATCCAGAATATCCTGGCGCAGCAATTCCCGAACGGTCTCCTCAATGACGGCCAGGAACCCGACGTCACCCATGCCAGGGCCATGGTATCGAGCATCGTATTCGTGAACGCATGCACCGAACTGCCTCAGGACCAGGCCCGCCGCGGCCATTTCCTGACCAGCAACAAGACCGACGCCCTCTCCTTCGGCGGCATCAGCGAGAACCACATCGTCGCTCTGGATCAGGTCATTCAGACCAGCTGGAACGAGGTCATGACCTATCGCTACACGGGCATACAGGGGATCCTGGACTGCCTTCGCGACAATCTGCGCTGGTCGTCCATAGAAGGCAAGGACACCCATTGGGCCGCGCCTTCGTGCCACTGTTTCTCGATCGGTCACGGCGTCTCGATTTCGCGCCGGGTCAACGATCTGCTCCGGAACGTCGAGGCGGCCCTCGGCGGCGCGGGGGCGAATTCGACACGCTACGTGCTGACGATCGGCCGCGATATGTATTTGCTGTGGCGCGACATCAACGGCATGCAATCGCAGAAATTGGAATCCTATCCCGAACTCGTCCAGTACCTCGGCGATGCGTTGCCCTATCACAGCCCCGTCGTGTTCGATAGCTACACCTTGCCCAAAGACGTGCTGCCGGCCGTCTACCACAACCACGAAGCCGGCAAGGCGCACCTCAGTTACGTCAGCCTGCGCAACAGCACGCGGATTTTCGTGATCGACGAGGGCGGCACGCTGGTCTGCCATACCGTGCCGAACAACAACCCCACGCTCGTGACGCATCGCTATCTCGGCTTCATGAAACAATGCCGCCTGTTGGACGGCTCCGAACCGGCGCCGCTATGGAACCCGCCGGAGGTCGCCTGTTTCCAGGTCAAAGCCGATCAGCATTCGGAAATCATCCTAAGCCCCACCAACGTCGGCCGTCGTGTCGTCGAGGAAGAAAGCGAATTGTTGTCGCTGTCGATCAAGAGCTACGCCGACGCCGAGGATCGCCCGAACCTCGTGATCCGATGCGGGGACAAGATCTTTTCTTCCCACCACCTGGGAGACCGGTTGTTCCGGGAAATCGCGCTGCACCTGATTGCGAACGCCAACCGCGACCCGGGATATATGCTGCGCATCGCCTCGCTCGAGGCCATTCCGCGTGCGCTCGGCACCGATACCGCGCACGGTATCCATACAAGCCATTTCCTGAACTATCGCCTGCGTATCGAAAAGCGCATCGATCACGCGCTCATGCAGCTGCTGGAAGAAAGGAAGGCGCAGGCGATCTAACTGCCTGCACGGAAATACCGTGCGGGACTAGAACTCCGGCGGCAGGATGGGCTCCGCCTCGGTATCCGCGCCGACCGGCACCGAACCCTTGATCAACGCCGACGCCTCCTTTGCGTCGATCATCTCAGGCTTGTAGTAGGCGCCGCGGAACTCGCCGTCCACGTAGGTCATGACGATGTACTGGGTCTCGGCGGGTTTGAGGTCGAACTCGCGCGAATGCACCCGCGTATCGAACTCGTGCTTGGGCCCCCAGGTCGTATCGGAAAAGACTTTGACGCTGACCTTGCCCGGCAACAGACGCAACAAGGTATATTCCCCCTTGCCCATGTCCATGAGGTGGTTGCGCCCGACATCGACCCGTATCCGGTTGTCGGCGGCGCCGTTGTATCGTTCGGTGCGGGGACGGATGAAATAGACCTTGGCGGCCAAACCATCGCTCTTGGGTCGCAACAGCGGATGGTCGCCGTCCACGGTCGTTACCGTGCAGGCATTCAGCGCCAACGCCACGAATCCCAGGATTACGGCGGTTTGCCAGGTCGTTCTCTTCAACATTACCCTCATCCCCAACCCCCCAAAGCCGACAGTGTAACACGCAGGGGGCTACGCCCGCCGTAGCAGCAACGCACCACCGATAAAGAAGGGAATGATGGCCAGGACCCCCATCCGATTGTCGCCGCTCACCATCGTCGCCAGTCCCAACACGACCGGCCCCAGGATGACCGCAGACTTGCCCAGCATATTGTAGAATCCGAAAAATTCCGCGGAATGGCCCGCAGGCACGAGGCTTGCGAACAATGAGCGGCTCAACGCCTGCACGCCGCCTTGAACGAGCCCGATCGTGACCGCGAGCAAATAAAACTCACGCTCCGAATGCATACCGTAAGCCAACACGCAAACGCCGACGTAGACCGCGAGCCCGGCATAAATCCCCTTGCGGGCGCCCAATCGATCGCCGGCCCAACCGAAAACCAGGGCGGCGGGGAAACCCACGAACTGGGTGATCAGCAGCGCGACGATCAGGTCGTCCGACTTGAGTCCGATGGCCAGGCCGTAATCGACGGCCATCCGAATCACGGTATCGACACCGTCGATATAGAGCCAGTAGGCCAAGAGGAACATCCAGACCGGACGCAGTCCGCGCAAATGCCCCAACGTGTCGCGAAGACGGCCGACGGCGGCGCCGGGCAGACCGTGCAGCGAAGTGCCGCGATGCGACTCGCGCACGAACAGCCACAGCGGCACGGAAAACACCGCCCACCAAACGGCCACGGACAGGAAGGACCAGCGCACCGCCATGGCCTTGTCGGCAATCCCGAAGACCTCGGGGTGGAGCGTCATCGCGACGTTTACCGCGAACAACATGCCGCCGCCGAGATAGCCCAGCGCAAAGCCCAACGCCGAGATCCGGCCGAGCACGCCCACGTGTCCGACATCCAGGATCAGCGCGTCGTAGAACACGTTCGCGGAGGAAAAACCGATGATTGCGACCATGTAGCAGGCCATCGCCATGCCCCAGGCGCCCTTGTCGATCAGGTAAAGCCCGCCGGTCGTCGCGATGCCTACTGCCGCGAAACCCAGCAACAGGCGCTTCTTGATGCCGCCGCGATCGGCCATGGCGCCCAGGAACGGCGCCGCCACCGCCACGATGAGACTCGCCGCGCCGTTGGCCAGACCCAGGTAGAACGTACTGTCCGCGACCTCGAGCGAAGCGGCCCAGTACTGTTTGAAGAACAGGGGAAAAAACCCGGCCATTACCGTTACGGCAAAGGCCGAATTGGCCCAATCGTACAGGGCCCAGGAAAAGACCGAACGGTCGACTTTCATCGCGTCTCGGCGCTACGGGCGATTCGGGACGGGCTTACGCCGGCGCACGCGGCGGTTCAGGAGCGCTTTTCGGATTTGGCCCGCACCTCCGGAACGACCGGCCGTTGCCCGGACTTGGCCTCGGCTTTGAGTCGATCCTCAGCGGCGCGTTCCCGGCGGCTCTTGCGATCGTCCCAGGCAAAGAGCAGCAAGGCCAGTATGGCCAGTGAGAGGATGACGACTTGTATCACGATTCCGGAAAGATCCTGATCTTGCATGACTGCTTCCTGTGGTGGCGCTTGGTTGACGGTTATGCGGGCGCCCTCGCCTCGCCTTTGATCTCCCGTAGGATAGGCAGCCTGCTCAACGGGGGCAACAGCAAATAGAATACCGCCAGCCCGCTCGCATCCGCCGCCAGGTCCTCCAGGGAGGAGGATCTGCCCGGCACGAAGTGCTGCACGATTTCGATCAGAACGCCGTACGCCATCAGCAGACTGAAATCCCTAAAGGGGAGTGTTTTTTCCGAATAAGAATAGCTCAACAGAAAACTCAGGACGACGAAGGCAAAACCGTGGTTGAGCTTGTCCCAATCGAAGAGTGTGGGAGCCTTGATCGTCGCCGGGGTCTCGGCCAGTGCGAAGACGACCAGAAGCGTGATCCAGAACAGAATCCTGAACGTCCTGGCAAGCATTATGTTTTTCTCGTGATTCGGCATTTTTGAGCGCATACTCGATCATCATGCTCCAGCGGGAAACGATATTCTACATCAACGCGGGATCCGAAGAGTCGACATGGTGCGGGACACACCGTTTATTCTGACCCTGGACCAGGGCAGTCACGCCAGCAGGGCCATACTCTACGACCTGCAAGGACGCGCCGTCAGACAACACAGCGTAGCGCTCGAGGCTGAGCACGCCGACCCGGTCCGCAGCGAGTACCGCCCCGACGCGCCTTACGAAACGCTGCGCGAGTGCATCGATCACGTGCTCCCTGAAGCGGGCGAAGGCCGCGTACTCGCCGCGGCGCTGGCCTGCCAGCGCTCCTCCATCGCGTGCTGGGACAAAAACGACGGCCGCGCCTTGTCGCCCGTCATCAGTTGGCAGGACCGGCGTACGGAAGCGGAACTCGAGCGTTTCAGCGATCACGCCGCCGATATCCGCGAACGCACCGGGCTTCGGCTTTCCGCGCATTACGGCGCGACCAAACTCGACTGGTGCCTGGAACATCTCCCGGCGGTCTGGTCGGCAATGGCGCAGCGAAGGCTGGCCTTTGGACCGCTGGCCAGCCGGCTGATCTGGCAGCTGACACGCGAACACAGCCATCTCGTCGACCCCGCCAACGCGGCCCGTACGCTGCTGGTCGATCACGAAATCCGGGGCTGGTCGCCGCGCCTGCTCGAACTCTTCGATATCCCGCCTGAGTGCCTCCCGACGTGCGTCGCCTCCGAATACGGATTCGGGCACATCCCGACGCCATCCGCGGGCGACATACCCCTTTCGCTCGTGACCGGGGACCAGTCCGCGGCGCTCTACGCCCACGGACCGCTATGCGAGGACACGCTCTATGCGACGCTCGGAACCGGGGCATTTCTGATCCAGCCGGCGCGGACATGGCGCGCCACCGAAAATCTGCTGACGGGCATCATCCACGACGACGGCAGCGAACGCGGGCGCGTCAACGCCGTCGAGGGCACGGTAAACGGCGCCGGCAGCGCGCTGACCTGGCTCAGAGAACAAACCGCCGAGCTGCCGGACGGCGACGAATTCGAGGCGGTCTTGCCGGTCTGGCTTGCGGAAAGAAACGCCCCGCCGCTCTTCCTGAACGGGGTTCACGGTCTTGGCACCCCGTTTGCGGGCGCGCGCATCGAATCGCGCTTCGTCCCGTCGGCGCGCGGCACGCATCCCGACGTTGCGGATCAGGCGGTCGCCGTCATCGAAAGCATTGTATTTTTACTCGAGGAAAACCGGCGCGCCATGACGGCTTGCGGTATCATTGCGACCAGGATCGTGATCGGCGGCGGCCTTTCCCGGCTGGACGGGCTCTGCCAGCGTCTGGCGGACCTCTCCGGCCTTACGGTCCGGCGCAGCCGGGAGGCCGAAACGACCGGCCGCGGCCTGGCCTTTTTGTTGATTCGACAACTGACCGGACGGGAGGTATTTCACCTTGAGGACGACCGCCTGGATGACTTCCTGCCGACCGCCAACGCCGCGCTATGCGAACGGTTCGCGGCCTGGCAAACCGCCATGCGGGAGACCATGACACATGCCTGAAGTCAACGGCCGACCGCAACTCATCGCCCATCGCGGCGCCGCCAGCCGATTTCCGGAAAACTCGCTGATCGGTATCGAGGCCGCGTTGCGCGCCGGCGCCCGGCACGTCGAGATCGATATCCAGCTCAGTAGCGACGGCGTCCCGATGGTGCTTCACGACGAACACCTCGAGCGGATCACAGGACTGCCCGGCTCGGTCTTCGATCTGAGCGCTCAGGCACTGCGTACCCTGCCTTCGGGCGAACCCGAACGCCTCGGCTCGGCCTTTCCCGGCGCACGACTGGTCACGTTGCACGAACTCGTGGCGCTCTGGCTGGCGTGGCCCAGCGCGACGCTTTGGGTCGAGGTCAAAGAGGAAAGTATTCGCCGTTTCGGCACGGCCCATGTGCTGCGGGCGGTCCTGAACGCCCTGCTCCCGATCGCCGGGCGTTTCGTGCTGATCTCCTACGACCACTGCATTCTCGATTTCGCCCGCGAACGGCACGACGTGCCCATCGGCTGGGTCCTGCACACTTACGACGAAGCCAGTCGGCACATGGCGGACCGGCTGCGCCCGAACTTCATGATCTGCAACGTCACGAAGATCACCCCCGAGGGACTCTGGCCGGGTCCCTGGCTATGGGCGCTCTACGAGTTTACCGACCTCGAAGCGGCCTTATTCTGGCATCGCCGCGGCGCCCGTTTCATCGAGAGCATGGCGGTCACAGAACTGCTCAGGGATCCGCGCTGGCGAATGGAAGACTCATGAACGAGACCTATGACGTCGTCGTGATCGGCGCGGGCATCCATGGCGCGGGGGTGGCCCAGGCCGCCGCGGCCGCGGGGCATTCGGTGCTCGTGCTCGAACGAAGCGGCATCGCGAGCGGCACCTCGAGCCGGTCGAGCAAACTCATTCACGGCGGCCTGCGCTATCTCGAGAGCCGCCAGTTCGACCTGGTGCGGGAATGTCTCCGCGAACGCGCTCTGTTGCTCAACCTGGCGCCGGAACTGGTGCGGCTCGTACCGTTCTTCATCCCGATCTATCGAGAGACCCGCCGGCGCCCCTGGCAGCTGCGCATCGGACTCGGCGTCTATCGTTGGCTGAGCGCCGATCCGTCGGGACGCTACGCAACCGTCGCCCGGAATCGCTGGCACACGCTCGACGGCCTCTCGAGCGAAGGGCTAACCCATGTGTTCCGCTATCAGGACGCCCAGACGGACGACGCCGTGCTGACCGGCGCGGTCGTTCGGGCGGCCCGAACGCTCGGCGCCGAACTCAAGATGCCGGCGAGCTTTCTGTGCGCCGAACTCGAGTCGCACGGCTGCCTGATCGAGTACGAACACAACGGCGCCAAGCATTGTTGCCGGGCGAAGGTCCTGGTCAACGCGGCCGGCCCCGCCGTCAACAAGATTCTGACGCATTGTCTCCCCCAACCCGCACCCAAGGCAGTCGAGCTCGTCCAGGGCACGCATATCATTCTCGATACGCCGTTCCGACAGGGGTGCTATTACGTCGAGGCGCCGCACGACGGGCGAGCCGTCTTCGTCATGCCCTGGCAGGGGGAACGGCTCTTGATCGGCACCACGGAGGTCGGTATTGACGAAGGCGCGGAACCGACACCGACCGAAGGCGAAATCGCCTATTTGCAGGAAACGGCCAGCCACTACTTTCCCGCGCTCGGCAACCTACCGGTCGCCGACGCCTTTGCCGGCGCCCGTGTCCTGCCGCACGGCGACAACCGCGCGTTCAGTCGTCCGCGCGACACACGACTCGTGACCGACCGGGAAACCCAACCGCGGCTGCTGACGATCTACGGCGGAAAACTCACGGCTTATCGACTCACCGCCGAGAAGGTCATGGCGAATATCTCTTCGAGCCTGCCGGACCGCAAACCGATCGCCGACACGCGGACCATGCCGTTACGCCCTGAAGATTAGAAGAGACATAGGATGAGGGCACGGCACGCCGTGCCCCTACGATATTGTCAGTTGGTCAAGGTGTTTCTCTTACCGGTTGGAACCATCGGACAATATCTGGCCGGCACGATGCCTAACATTGTGAACGGTAGGGGCACGGCGCGCCGTGCCCTCGCCCACCCGCATGAACAACCACGAAGTATTGCGCATAGCCGGCGTATCGACGAAATGACGCCGCATCTTTCAACCTTTTCAGCCCGGGGGCCAGCCTAGGATGCGACCGGCGAGCACATGCAAATGAATATGATAAACCGCCTGTCCCGCCTCGCTGTTGCAATTGAAAATGGTGCGGTAGCCACGCTGGCCGTAGCCGGCGTCGACGGCCAGATCCTTGGCTACGATGAGCATGCGTCCGATGAGCTCCGCGTGCTCGACATCGAGCTCGTTCAGCGTCGGAATGTGGTCCTTCGGAATGACCAACGCATGGAACGGGGCCTGCGGATTGATATCCTTGAAGGCGACAATCCGGTCGTCTTCGTAAATCAAATCGGCGTTCAGATTACCCTTGACGATCTCGCAAAAAAGACAACTACTCATATTCCTTTCCCCTCCTTCTCCACTTATATTTTTTGACTAAGATAGTCCGAAGCAGTTCAACCGTCCACCCCTGACCCGGCCGGTCGGAAATGACTCAAACGTCGCCGACGCGTTCTATCCGGCTCTCGATGGAACCGTCCTGATTCAACCAAAGATGCCTTAACCCGGGCATGCGTTCATCGGCCCGAAAGTCCCGGGAGTTGGGGAGAAACTGTACGGAGGTGGCAGGCGCGCCCCAGCATGGAATACCTTCCACCCGTTCGAAAAAATCCTGATGGATATGCCCCCAGATCACGCCTCGCACCGTCGCGACATCCCGAATCGTCGCGAACAAATCCTCGGGATTGTCGAGCAGCATGTCGTCGTCCATCCAGGCGCAGCCGCTCGGCAAGGCGGGATGATGCAGCGCGATCAGATGATGCGCCTCGGGACGGTCACGCAAGTGCGCTGCCAGACCGGCCAGGCGCTCCTCGGAGAGGTGACCCGGACAACAACCCGGGATCGTTGAATCCAGCAATACAATGCGCCACGCGCCGAGATCAAGCACCTCGGGCATACCGATATTGGCCCCCGGCAGCATCCGCCGCATGACCTCCGCGTCGTCGTGATTTCCAGGCAGGCAGGCGATGGGGACTTCGAGCACATGCAGGTAATCTAGGAGCCTTTCGTACGATTCCGTGCTGCCCTCGTCGCTGAGATCGCCTGTGGCGAGGCAATAATCCGGACGGGACACCCGAACCAGTTCGAGCACGCCGGCCAGCGTTTCATCGGGATCGACGCCCCGGATCACGGGGCCGACATTTTGTGCCAGGTGACAGTCGCTGATCTGAACGATATGCAGGGCGCCCGTCGCAGGAGTCATAGGGCGACACCGGTCGGTCGTTTGACCTTGAGGGACGGCGTCGCCACCTGATCGCGAAGATAGACCGGCAGGGCCTGTTCCGGCGAGACCGTTTTACCCTGGACGTACAGTTGCGCACCGAGCGCGGCGATGTCGCGCGCCTGCGGCAGACATTCCCCGACCCACCCCGCGAGGGGACGATCGAGATGGCGATGCAAACGCGCCCCATAGGTGTACCAACCGGTGCCGCAGCCGAACCAATGACCGTCCGGGGGCATGGGAATCTCCTCGGGGGCGCAGACGCATTCGTCCTGCACCGCGACGAGCGAGCCTTTTTCGACGCGATAGCAGCCCCAATAGACCTCGGCCATGCGCGCATCGATCGCGGACAGCGTCTCGGTCTCGCCGCGCTCGCGCCAACTACTCCAAGCCAAAGCCGCCAAAGTGGATACCGGCGCGACGGGCAGATCGGAGGAAAAGGCGAGCCCCTGGGTCACTGCGCTCGCGATCCGTACACCGGTGAACGCCCCGGGGCCCCGGCCGAAGGCGATCAGGTCGAGCTGGGACAACGTCAGACCGGCCTCGTCGAGCAGCGACTCGACCATGGGCAGGATCAATTCGGTATGTTGCCTGGGGGCGATCTTGAACCGCTCCCGACTGTCGCCGTCGATATCGAGTGCCGCCGAACAGGCCTCGGTGGCAGTATCGATTGCCAAAATTCTCATAGTTACCCTCCTATGACACGGGTAGAACGAGTGTCCTCCGTTAAACTGAAGAAGGACTTAACGTCGTCGATTGAACGAGTTTTAGTCATGGGGGGGAGGTTGCTCAAAAAGATCCGCCCGTAGCCGCGTGATATTAGACGAGGGTCACACAGGACCAACACGCCGAAGTCGTCGCGGTCGCGGATCAGCCGGCCCGCGCCCTGTTTGAGCGCGAGTACTGCCTGGGGGAGTTGTAACAGCCGGAAGGCGTTTTCGCCCTGCCGCGCCAATTGGGCCTGACGCGCCTGGAAGACCGGGTCGTCGGGGCTGAAAAACGGTAGCTTGTCGATAATGACGCAGGACAGGTGTTCGCCGCGCACGTCCACGCCTTCCCAGAAACTCGAGGTTCCGAGCAGGACGGCATTACCGAGCTCGCGGAAACGCTCCAGCAAAAGACCGCGCGGCGCATCGCCCTGCACGAGCAGCGGATAATCGATATGCTTCGCGCGCAGGCGCTCGGCGGCAAACCGCAAGGCCTGGTGGCTCGTGAACAGCAGGAAGGCGCGGCCGCGACTGGCCTTGACGATCTCGGCGGCAAGGTCGACGACGCGGTCGGTATAGGAACGATCACCCGGATCCGGCAAACCCTCGGGCAGGTACATCAGCGCCTGATTGGCGTAGTCGAACGGGCTCGCCCACTGTCCCGTACGCGGTTCGTCGATACCGAGCCGGGCGGTGAAATGGCTGAAATCGGCGCCGATGGACAGGGTCGCGGAAGTAAACACCCAGGCGCAGTCGTAGCGCGCCATCTGTGCCCGGAAACCCTCGGCGCAACTCATCGCGGTCTGATGCAAACGGAAGGCATGACGGCTGGTCTCATACCAACTGACCAGGTTTTCATCGTCGACGCAGGTCACCCGGGCCAACTCGTCGCGCGCGACCTCGCAACGCTGCCTGCAGAGTTCTAGGCCCTTGCTGCGTTCGGCATGGACCTCAAGCGCGGCATAGAGATCCATGATGCGCCCGCTGAGTTCGGCCATGGCGGCCTCCATGCCCGGCATCCTCGCCGCGACGTTCCACGAGCCGCGCGTATCGCCCTTGCCGAATAGCGCGCGAACCGACTCGACTGATTCGCTGAGCTTGGTCGCGCGCTCCCCGATCTCGCGGGCGTCGCCGACCTCGGCGGCCTGACATTGGGCCGCGTCCCGCGCCAGCGACTGCAGTTGATGTGCGCTGACGGTGCGCCCGAAAAACTGGCTCGCGAGCTCCGGGAGCTGATGCGCCTCGTCGACGATGATGGCCTCGCAATCGGGCAACAATTCGCCGAACCCCTCGTCACGCAAACGCATGTCGGAAAGCAGCAGGTGATGGTTGATGACGACGATATCCGCCGACTGCGCCGCCCGCCGCGCCTTCACGACATGGCAGGCCTGGTAGTCCGGACATTCGGCGCCGAGGCAATTCTCGGCCGTAGAGGTGACCTGATACCAAATGGGCGAATCGGCCGGGACGTCGTCGACCTCCTCAATGTCGCCGTTGTGCGTGCGCCCGGCCCATTCCGAAATCCGAAGCAACTGCGCCTGCTGGACGCGCGGCAATTGTCCTGACTGGCCCGCGATCTCGAGACGGTACCGGCACAGGTAATTGCCGCGTCCCTTCAGCATGGCCGTGACGGGACGTATGCCGAGCGCGTCGCAAACCGTGGGCAGGTCGCGGCGAAAGAGCTGTTCCTGAAGGGTGCGGGTGCCGGTCGAGACCAACGTGCGGCCGCCGTGCAAACAGGCCGGAACGAGATAGGCGAAGGTCTTTCCGGTGCCCGTGCCGGCCTCGGTCACGAGCGTCGCGCCATCGGACAACGCCGACTCGACGGCCTCGGCCATCGCCTGCTGTTCGGGGCGCACCCGGAAGCCTGGAATACGGGTTTTGAGCGGCCCGGCGTCTCCTAAGGCTTCGGCCGCGCGCAGCATGTCAGACCGTGCTCGCCTGGTTGTCCCAGACCTCGTCGGCGACCACGCCTTCCTCCCGATTCCATACCATGCGGCCGATGCGCCGGAATCGCGCCACGGTCATGGCGCCGCGGCGGTTCTTGGGCGCCGTATCAAGCGCCTCGCAAATCTCGTCCCGATCCGCTTCGTAGATCTCGAAGGGTTCCAGATCGGCATCCATGAGCACGAGGAGGACGAGGTCCCAGTCCTGATCCATCCGGAACTGGCCGATACGATGCCCGGACTTGGCCTCGTCGAAGATCGTGCGTCCCTTGATCTGGATGCGCTTACCCGCCCGCGGCCCCTTGCCGACGGCGTCGTAGCCGGGTTCCTGGCTCGCTTCGAGATCGAGCAGGCGGATGGCGTCGTGAAGGCAAACCTCGCCGCTGACCCCGGCCAACGGCTTACCGGTGGCACGGTAGTAGTCCGCCGCCAGTTTGCGGGCCTCGGCGATCAGTTTGTCGACGGAATAGACGCCCATAGGGTTCGCGTTCTTCAAAAGCCTAGGAATAATCGATTAGAGCATTCTACATAGAAAGCGGATGCAAGGGAAAAGATACAAAAATGACTACCGGTAGGTTGGGCTGAGGCACGAAGCCCAACGTGCAAATCAATCTGTGGCCGTCAATGTTGGGCTTCATTTCATTCGGCCCAACCTACAGCTTGCCAACAACGAGTTTCATGTAATCAAGCAACAGGATACCCAACCTTATGAGAGCTTGAAACTTGTGACGTGTAGCTTGTAACTTGTAACTGGCCACTTGAAACTTGTGACTTGTCACATGCCCCGCCCCAACCGACCGAGGAGGTACCTCATTGAATACCGACCTCATCGGCGCCCTGCAGGATCCGGCGCTCTACGATCATCCGGTGACCGGGTTCCGGGTCATCGAAACCCACAGCTCGTGGGTGCTCCTGACCGGGCCCATGGCGTACAAGATCAAGAAGCCCGTCGATCTCGGCTTCCTCGACTTCTCGACGCTCGACAAACGGCGGACCGATTGTCTCGAGGAGATTCGCCTCAACCGCCGTTTGGCGGATAACCTCTACCTGGACGTCATCCCGATCACCGGAACGCCCGACCGACCACGTCTCGGCGGCGAGGGAACGGCGATCGAATACGCGGTGCGGATGCGGCAGTTCGACCCGAATGCCCAACTCGATGCGCTGCTGAACCGCGGCGAACTGACCGCGGCCGTCTGCCGGCGCCTCGCCGAACGCATCGCGCGTTTTCATATCGCCTGCCCCCACGCGCCGGAAGAGAGCACGTTCGGCCGGCCCGAAACCATTCACCATACGGTCTTCGACAATTTCTTCCACCTGGCCGAAATGGGCGTGCGTCCGGACGAACAGGCGCGCATCGACGTCATTCACGAATGGTCGCGCCGGCAACACGAGTCACTGATCCCGACCTTCATTCAACGCCGCGCCGGAGGTCACATCCGCGAGTGCCACGGCGATCTGCATCTCGCCAACATCGCCCTGGTCGACGACGAACCGGTACCCTTCGATTGCCTCGAGTTCAACGCCGACCTCCGCTGGGTGGACACGATGAGCGAGATGGCCTTTCTGATCATGGATCTCGACCGCCGCGGCCGCGCCGACCTCGCCCGCATGACGTTGAACACCTATCTCGAATGCGGCGGCGACTATGACGGCATTTCGACCTTCCGCTATTACGCCGTCTATCGCGCGATGGTTCGGGCCAAAGTGGCGGCGATCCGGCGCAGCCAGGCCCATGACAGCGCGGGCGATGCCGACGCCCTGACGCGAGAGATCGCCGACTGCCTCGATCTGGCGTATCGCTATGTCACGTTCCCCAAAGGCCGCCTGATCCTGACGCACGGCCTTTCCGGATCGGGCAAAAGCGTGATCTCGGAGGGCCTGCTGGGCGAGGCGGACATCGTCCGCATCCGCTCCGACGTCGAACGTAAACGGCTCTACCCCGAGCCCTCCGGCCGGTATTCGGCGGAGGCCGGCCGGGCCACCTACGAACACCTCGCGGGCGCTGCCGGCCGCATCGTCGAGGCCGGATTCAGCGCCCTGATCGATGCGACCTTTCTCCAACAGGCACAACGGGCCCGGTTCGGTGCGCTCGCCAAGGAACTGGGATGCCCGCTCGTGATCCTCGATCTGCAGGCCCCGGAGGAACTGCTGAGACGGTGGATCCGGGAACGCGCGGCGCGCGGCGGAGACCCCTCCGAAGCGGATGAGGCAGTGCTCGACCTTCAACTGCGCGCACGTGAGCCCCTGACGGCGGCCGAGCAGGCCCGGGCCGTTATGGTGGATACCAGCGAAGAGATCGACATGCGTACGCTTGCCGGCAGGATATTTTCAAACCCCCACGAAACGGATTGATTTCAATCGCGCCCCGGCTCTCTGATATACTCCGGCGACCGAATCCGTATGCGGCCGGGAGCCAAGGCTCGCGACGCGCCCGTTTCATCGCAAATACCAGGAGGCAACATGTCCAACCTCGTCAGACCCCATGGTGGTGGTGATCTGCACCCACTATTGCTCACCGGCCCCGATCTCGAGACCGAAAAGGCCCGCGCCGCCACTCTGGCCCAGGTCAAGATCGGCTCCCGCGAAGCCGGTGACCTGATCATGATGGGCATCGGCGGCTTCACGCCGCTGACCGGATTCATGACCCGCGCCGACTGGGAAGGGGTTTGCGACGGCTACCGCATGGCCAGCGGCCTGTTCTGGCCGATCCCGATCACGCTGTCCACGGACCAGGCCACGGCCGACACGCTGACCACCGGCCAGGATATCGCGCTCGTCAGCGCCGAGACCGGCGAGATCATGGCCACCATGCAGCTCACCGAGAAGTATACGATCGACAAGGCCCACGAGTGCGTCTCGGTCTTCAAGACCACCGACGAGGCGCACCCGGGCGTCAAGATGGTCATGGACCAGGGCGAGGTCAACCTGGCCGGTCCGGTCAAGGTGCTGTCCGAAGGCGATTTCGCCGAACGCTTCCCCGGCATCTACATGACCCCGGCGCAGACCCGCGCCCTGTTCGAGGAGAAGGGTTGGAGCACGGTCGCGGCATTCCAGACCCGCAACCCCATGCACCGTTCGCATGAGTACCTGGCCAAGATCGCCATCGAGACCTGCGACGGCGTACTGATCCATTCCCTGCTCGGCAATCTCAAGGCCGGCGACATCCCGGCCGACGTCCGCAGCGACGCCATCGACTCGCTGGTCGAGAACTACTTCGTCAAGAACACCGTGATCCATGCCGGCTATCCGCTCGACATGCGCTATGCGGGTCCCCGCGAGGCCCTGCTGCACGCGCTGTTCCGCCAGAACTACGGCTGCTCGCACCTGCTGGTCGGCCGCGATCACGCCGGCGTCGGCGACTATTACGGCCCCTTTGATGCGCACCACATCTTCGACGAGATCCCTGCGGATGCACTCGAGACCAAGCCGCTCAAGATCGATTGGACCTTCTGGTGCTACCGCTGCAACGGCATGGCCTCGATGCGGACCTGTCCGCACGGCGCCGAGGACCGCCTGCTGCTGTCCGGCACCAAGCTGCGCAAGTCCCTTTCGGAAGGCGGCGAGGTCGCCCCCGAGTTCAGCCGCCCCGAGGTCCTTGAAATCCTGCGCAAGTACTACGCGAGCATCGATCCCGAGAACCGCGTGGAGGTCACGCTCAGCGGCCATTCGGCGCGCTGATCCCGACCGGAAAACGGCCGGCGCCGGGCTCGTCCCGGCGCCGGCCTCAGGGTGTGCAGCCCATCCGGACCCTGTTACAATCCGAGGCTGTTTGAACGGTTTTTGCGCCGAAGACCAGGGGTGACATGCAAGCGTCCATCATCGATTCCGCCTACGAACTCCTCGATGAGACCATCCTGTATCACAATGGACAGCCCGTAGGCACGACGGCCGCCGTTCCGACCAATCTTTCCGCCGTCAACTACGGCGACTGCTTCATCCGCGACTTCTTCCCTTCGGCGCTCGTCTTCCTCATGAAGGGCGAGTACGAGATCGTGCGCAACTTCCTGACCACGGTGCTGCGCCTCTGCGACCAGCAGGAGCGCATGCCGGGCCATGACTTCTCGGAAGGCTTGATGCCGGCCAGTTTCGAAGTCGCGGCAACCGAAGACGGCGGCACCAAACTCATCGCCGACTTCGGCGACCGCGCCATCGGCCGGGTCGCGCCCGTGGATTCGGCGGCTTGGTGGATGATCCTGCTCCGGGTCTACTCGCTGACGAGCGGTGACCTCACCCTGGCGCACAGCGACCGCTTCCAGGAAGGCATGCGCAAGATCCTCAATCTTTACCTGCACGAGAGCTTCGAGATGTCCCCGGCGATGCTGGTGCCGGACGCGGCCTTTATGATCGATCGCCGCATGGGCGTCTACGGCCACCCGCTCGAGATCCAGGCCCTGTTCTACGGCATGCTCGCCACCGCTCAGCAACTGCTGCTGCCGGGGCCCGCCAACGACGGCCTGCTCAGGATCATCAACAAGCGCATGCCGGCGCTCTGCTCTTATGTCCGCCTGTTCTATTGGCTGGATGAACAGCGTCTCAACGAAATCCACCGCTACAAATCCGAGGAGTTCGGCTGGGATGCCCAGAACCTGCTCAACATCTACCCCGAGACCATTCCGGACTGGCTGGACGGCTGGCTGTGCCGCAACGACGGCTATATGGTCGGCAACATCGGCCCCGGCAAGATCGATTTCCGCTATTTCGCAGGCGGCAACCTGCTCTCGATCATCTTCGGCCTCACGACCGACGCCCAGGGCGATATGATCATGCGGCTCTACGACTCGCACTGGGACCAGTTGGCCGGACGCATGCCGTTCAAGCTCGTCTATCCGGCCGTCAGCGGCCAGGAATGGGCGCTGCTGACCGGTTGCGACCCCAAGAACTCGCCATGGTCCTACCACAACGGCGGCAATTGGCCTTGCCTGCTCTGGATGTTCACGTGCGCGGCCATCCGCACGGGCCATGCCGATTTGGCCGCGCGCGCCGTCGAGGTCGCGGGCGCGCGCCTGCTCAGGGATCGTTGGCCCGAATACTACGACGGCCAGATGGGCTCGCTGATCGGCCGCCGCGCCAATCTCAATCAGACATGGACCGCGACCGCCCTGATCATCGCCCATCAACTGCTCGACAATCCCGACAGCCTGGCCGTCTTCGAAGCGCTCATCAGCACATGATCGCCATCAACCAACTTCGCCTCCCGGCCGTTTCCCCGGACGGTATGCACGCCCTCGAACTGCTCAACCAGGACGAACCGGATATCCGCGCGCTGACGGAGACCATTCTTCGCGATTCGGTGCTTGCCCTCGCCCTGATCAAATATGCGAATTCCCCGCTCTATCGGCGCGGCACGCCCATCGACACGGTCCAGGGCGCCATCCGCGTCCTCGGACTACGCAACATCCGCAGCGCCGTCGTCTTTGCGACCATTCGCTCGATGTCCGACCGGCTTCCCGGCAACTGCGGCATCATCACCCGGCATTGCGTCGACTGCTCGTTCCTGGCCGCCCGTCTGGCGCATAGCATCCAGCCCCAGATCGGCGACGAGATGGCCTTGCTCGGGCTGTTGCACGACATGGGCATGATGATCCTCGCCAGCAACTTCCCAGACATCTACACGCACATCATGGATCGGTCGATCGCCGAAGGCGGGAACATCGGCGACCTCGAGGAAGCCGAATTCGGCATCCGCCACGACGATATCATCGATCGCCTGTTCAAGGATTTCCGCCTGCCCGACGAGCAGATCACGCTGCTGTCTTCGTACCACCGCGAGGTATGCCTTCCGGACGGCGATCCCCAACTGACCCGCAGAATGATCCTGGATCTCGCCCACGCGCTCTGGATCGAGCAGGTCGGCGACCAAGCCTTCAGAGAGCAGCTAGGCGCACTCGGCGCCGACGAAATAGCCGCACGCCTCGGCATCACCGCCGGAGGCTTGAAAGCCATCCGGGACGAATACGCCGCGACCAGCGCCTCCGATTGACGGGATGCGCTGGGAAATCAGTACGCACTTCAGTAAGATCGCCGTTACTACCGGCACCGTCATTCGGCATGGAGGAACCTTGCGCGCCCCCCGAATCCATCGTGAATCCGTCTGGAGGATTGCCTTCGGCCTTTGCCTGAGCTTCGCATTGCTCATACCGACCCCGGCGTTCCCGGCGAGGATGGTACTTGACGTTATCCGACTGCATCACCGCTCCGCCGCCGAAGTCGAACCGTTGATCCGGGACTTCGTCGACAAGGACGGGACCCTCAAGGCCGCGGACTTCCAACTGATCGTTCGCACCAGCGTCGGCAATCTGAAAGAGCTACGCGACCTGATCGCCATACTGGACACACCGCAGCGCCGCCTGCTGGTGAAGGTGAAACAATTGTCTGGAGACGGTGCCCAACAATCCGACCGGGAAGACACCCGCAGTATCTGGCGAACCGGGGATGGCGACGACGATCGGGTGCAACAGATCAGAGTCCTAGAGGACCAGGAAGCCTTTATCGACGTGGGACGCGAGATCCCCATCGTGGATTTCGCCGTGGCGCAATCGCAATCCGGCACGATCATGGAACAAAAGACCCGTTACGTCGGTACGACCACCGGCTTCTATGTCCGAGTCCATCTGGACGGAGATCGCGTGCGCGCGGAGATCTTCCCGCATCAAAAAATGCGTTCCGGTGGCCTGTCCTCCCCTCCCGAGTTCAACGCCCAGACCCTGCATACGACGGTTTCCGGAAACCTGGGCCGATGGATCACGATCGGCGCGAGCGGCGATCGCGAACACTCGCCCGACGTCATCGAGTACTCGGCTTCGGCACCGAATTCCCCGGCAAGACGCATCCTGCTGCAAGTCCGCCTCGACAAGCCGTAATCTCCAGCGGCGTTAATCCTTAATCCGCCTCATTCGTCGCCAGCTTCGCGACACAGGGACTTGTCCGCGCTACGACACCCGCACTTCCGCATCGCCAGATCGCCACCCTTAACATCCGTTATCCAAATGATTTTTATACGCTTTCCATCCTTAAGCAGAAATTAATGACAAAATATTACAGGACGGAAATAAAATGTAACATTCTCCAAAATCGGACACGTTATCGACCGGCATCACCGATACGTTCGGGCGCCCTTAAGGGCAAGCTTATGGCGACTCAGACACTACGACAGCACGATATGCACGGCCCGATTTCCCGGGCACACACCGACCATTCAAGCGACACCACCCCAGGTGTCGGCCACGAAGGAACGGCGCCCCCGATCGGCATCATCCACGGGCTCGCCCGATGCGGCGGAACCATCATCTCCCGATGTCTGGCGAGCATGAAGAACGTCGTCATGCTGCACGAGATCCATGAAAATGGGCCCCAGTTGGTAAACGGTTTGTTTCCCGGCGCCGGCCCCCGATTCAACGCGTTGTATCAGGCCGTCAACTGGTACCCGTTTCTATTTTCGGACGAGGATCGCCCCTGGATCGCCAAAGCGAACCTCCAAACGAACGACCCAAAGATCCTTACGGAGATCGCCGGCCGCGCCTTCCGCTCCGGCAAGTCATTGATCATACGGGACTGGCCGCATCTGGACTTCCTGGGCAGACCGTTCTTGGAAACGACGAACGGCAACCTGTCGTTGAAAGAGACGCTGAAGGCAACGTCTTACATCAGCGAGGCGTTCATCCTTCGGCACCCCGTCGACCAGTACCTCTCTATGCTCGCGTCCGGACCCTCGCATGCCTATCTGCTGGAGGCGCGCGGGATCAAGCGATACCTGGCCGCCTATCTCGCGTTTGCCGAGATCGCCGGAAAGAACCGCTACATCACTTACGAGGACTTCGTCGCGGTGCCGGAAACCGCCATCGAAAATCTGTCCCGATGGCTGGGCGTGCCGTTCGACCCCGAGTTCAAGGAAAAATGGCAAGACTACAATAAGGTCACCGGCGATCAACTGCGAAAGAACGCCAAAACCATCTCGCCTTCGAGTCCTCGGGGACTGCATCCGACACAACAACGGCTCTTCGGCAAGTCGCCCGACTACGCGGCGATTCTGGACCTGCTGAAATACCGTTCCCCCTTCTAGCCGGCCGTTGAAAAAACCTCATTCGCCGTACTAAAAAACAGGGCCCCGAAGGGCCCTGTTTTTTCTGCGTTCACTGAAATGATCAACTCGCCAAGCGGTGCAGCAATCCGTTCAGGCGCTTGACGAACAGGGCCGGATCCTTGAGCTGCCCGCCCTCGCTGAGCAGGGCCTGATCGTGAAGGATATGGACCCAGTCCTTGAAGCGGTCCTCGTCCTGCTCGTCCCGGATGTTCGCCATGAGCGGGTGCGTGGGATTGACCTCGAGGATAGGCTCGCTGTGCGGAACGGCTTGGCCTGCGGACTCGAGCATGCGGCGCAGGTTGAGCGCCATCTCATCCTCCTCGACGACCAGACAGGCCGGCGAATCGGTCAGGCGATCGGTCACGCGGACATCCTTGACCTGATCGCCGAGCACGTCCTTCATCCGCTGGACGATGTCGCCGAGCTCGTCTGCAGCCTGTTTACGGGCTTCCTTCTCGGCCTCGTCTTCGAGGTTGCCGAGCTCGAGATCGCCCTTGGCGACCGAGCGCAGCGGCTTGTCGTCAAAGGTATCGAGCGCGGTCAGCATCCAGTCGTCGACCCGCTCATGCATGAGCAGCACCTCGATGCCCTTCTTCTTGAAGACCTCGAGATGCGGACTGTTGCGCGCAGCGGTCAGGCTGTCTGCCGTGATGTAGTAGATCTTGTCCTGGCCTTCCTTCATGCGGGAGACATAGTCGGCCAGCGAAACGTCCTCGGCATCGCCCTCGGACGCCGTCGACGTGAATCGCAGGAGCTTTGCCAGCGCCTCCTTGTTGGCGTAGTCCTCGACGATACCCTCCTTGAGCACGCGGCCGAATTCCTTCCAGAAGCGCTGATACTTGTCGGCATCGTCCTTGGCCATGCCATCGAGCAGACCTAGGACCTTCTTGACGGAAGCGGCGCGCATGACGTCGATCTGGCGGTTGTTCTGCAGGATTTCGCGCGAGACGTTGAGCGGCAGGTCGTCGGAGTCGATGACGCCGCGAACGAAGCGCAGATAGCGCGGCATGAGCTGCTCGGCGTCCTCCATGATGAAGACGCGGCGCACGTAAAGCTTGATGCCGTGACGCTGCTGCTGGTCCCAAAGGTCGAACGGCGCGCGCTGCGGGATAAAGAGCAGCGAGGTGTAGGATTGGCGGCCTTCGGTGCGGGTATGCACCCAGGTCAGCGGGTTCTCGAAATCGTGACCGACATGCTTGTAGAACTCGCCGTACTCCTCATCCGTGATCTCGGACTTGGGCCGCGTCCACAGGGCGGAGGCCTGGTTGACGGTCTCGTAATCGGGTTTTGCTTCGGTCTCTTCCGCTTCGTCACGGTCAGCCTCGGCCTTCATGACGATCGGCAGGGCGATGCTGTCCGAATATTTGCGCACGACTGTGCGCAAACGGTAATCCTCGAGGAACTCGCCCTCGTCCTTGCGCAGATGCAGCGTGATTCGGGTGCCGCGGTCGGCGCGCTCGATCGTCTCCAGGGAGTACGTCCCCTCACCGTCGGACTCCCAGCGCACGCCGTGCTCTGCGCCGAGGCCCGCGCGGCGGGTCTCCACCGTGACCTTGTCGGCGACGATGAAACTCGAATAGAAACCGACACCGAACTGGCCGATCAAGCGGGCGTCCTTGGCCTGATCGCCGCTCAGCGAATTCAGGAACTGGCGCGTCCCCGAGTGGGCGATCGTACCGATGTTGTCCATGACCTCCTGGCGATTCATGCCGATGCCGTTGTCGGTGATCGTCAGCGTACGGGCCTCCTTGTCGATGTCGATCCGGACGTTGAGATCGCTCCGCCCCTCGTAAAGGGCGTCGTCGGTCAGCGCCTCGAAGCGCAGCTTGTCGCAGGCGTCGGCCGCGTTCGACAACAGCTCGCGCAGGAAGATCTCCTTGTTCGAATAGAGGGAGTGGATCATCAGGTGCAGCAGTTGCTTGGCTTCGGTCTGAAAATCCAAGGTTTCTCTGTGGGTCTCTACGGTCATTGCTCTCTCTCGTCGTTCATTTGCTTTTCAAGTGTTTGCGACGGGAACCCCTAGCGTCGGCCTACGAAACGGGGTGCGCACGGCATTCCGTCGCGCTATCATGGGTCCCATGGTCACGGGGCAACGCCCTGACGTCAGGTCGTTGATTCCGCATGCTCTTTATGGGGGCATTTCTGCGGATTTAAAGTCCCGGACCGAACCGGCTGCGTTACGGACTGTCCAACAGCGACGCAATCGGGCTCAGAACACGCAATACCGCCTAGCGGGAGGAGATCTGCCCCATCATGAAGCGCCATATCGCGACCCAGCCGTTCGAGGGCCAAAGACCCGGCACCTCGGGACTGCGCAAAAAGGTGACGGTATTTCAGCAACCCCACTATCTCGAAAACTTCGTACAGGCGATCTTCGACACGATCGGCGACTGCGCGCACAAAACCCTGGTCGTGGGCGGCGACGGCCGCTACTACAACCGCGAGGCCATACAGATCATCCTGCGCATGGCGTCCGCCAACGGCTTCGCCTGCGCCCTGGTCGGGCGCGACGGCCTGCTGTCGACGCCCGCAGCGTCCTGCGTGATCCGCAAGTACAAGACCGACGGCGGCATCGTGTTATCCGCCAGCCATAACCCCGGCGGGGCCGAGGGCGATTTCGGCATCAAGTTCAACATGCCCAACGGCGGCCCGGCGCCGGAGTCCTTCACCGAAGCGACCTACGCGCGCACACGGGAGATCACACAGTACCTGACCCTGGCGCACGAGGACGTCGAACTCGGCCGCATCGGGACCCAGCGGCTCGGCGACATGACGATCCAGATCCTCGATCCGGTGGCCGATTACGCGGAACTCATGGAAAGCCTGTTCGACTTCGATCAAATCCGCGCCCTGTTCGCTGAAGGGCTGTTCAACATCTGCTTCGACGCCATGCATGCGATCACGGGTCCGTATGCGCTCGAGATCCTCGAGAACCGCCTGGGCGCGATGCCCGGCTCGGTCATCAACTCCGTGCCGTTGCCCGATTTCGGCGGCGGCCACCCGGACCCCAATCTGACTTACGCCCATGAACTCGTGGATCTCATGCAAGGCGCCAACGCGCTGGACTTCGGCGCCGCCTCGGACGGCGACGGCGACCGCAACATGGTCCTCGGCAAGAACTTCTTCGTGACGCCGAGCGACAGCCTGGCCGTGATCGCCGCCAACGCCCACCTCGTGCCCGGTTATCGCGACGGTATCGCCGGCATCGCGCGTTCGATGCCGACCAGCCAGGCTGCGGACCGCGTCGCCGAGGCGCTCGGTATCCCCTGCTACGAGACGCCGACGGGATGGAAGTTCTTCGGCAACCTGCTCGATGCCGGCAAGATTACGCTCTGCGGCGAGGAAAGCTTCGGTACCGGCTCCAATCACGTCCGCGAGAAAGACGGCCTGTGGGCGGTGCTGTTCTGGCTCAATATCCTGGCCGTCAGGCGTCAGTCCGTCGAAGCCATCGTGCTCGATCATTGGCGACGCTATGGCCGCAACGTCTACAGCCGTCACGACTTCGAGGGCATGGACACCGACACCGCCCGCGGCATCATGGCCGATCTCACGGCGCGCTTCGAAACCATCAAGGGTAAATCGGTCGGCCCCTATGTCGTGGCCAATGCCGACGACTTCAGCTATACCGATCCGATCGACGGCAGCGAAAGCCACGGTCAGGGCCTGCGCCTGATCTTCACGGACGGCTCCCGGATCGTGTTCCGATTGTCGGGCACCGGGACGGAAGGCGCGACCCTGCGCATCTATCTCGAACAATATCTCGGGCCCGAAGCAGACCTCAGCGGCGACAGCCAGGAACTGCTGGCCGGACTCATCGACATCGCCTATCGGCTTTCGGAGGTCCTCATGCGCACGGGCCGGGGCGGACCGACCGTCATTACGTGAGTTCCGATATCAGGCCCGACAAAGCGGCCCTGCTGGCGGGGCTCATGGACATCCTGCCCGCCTCGGCGGTATTGACCGATTCCGAGTCGCTGCGCCCCTACGAGTGTGACGCCCTGTCCGCCTACCGGCGCCTGCCGCTGGCGGTGGTTCTGCCCGACCGCATCGAACAGGTCCAGGCCATCCTGCGCCTGTGCGCAAGGCTCGGGGTTGCCGTCGTCGCTCGCGGCGCCGGAACCGGACTGTCGGGGGGCGCCCTGCCCGACGAGGGCGGTATCCTGCTGAGTCTGGCCCGCTTCCAGGACATCCTCGAGATCGACCCGAAGCGGCGCATCGCCCGCGTTCAACCCGGGGTGCGCAATCTTGCGATTTCGGACGCCGCGGCCCCGCACGGCCTCTACTACGCCCCCGACCCGTCATCCCAGATCGCCTGTACGATCGGCGGCAACGTCGCTGAGAATTCCGGCGGCGTCCATTGTCTGAAATACGGCCTGACCGTGCACAACATCCTCGCCCTCAAGGTGCTCACGATCGACGGCGAACTGCTCGAGATCGGCACGGGCGGCCTCGACGCCCCCGGCTACGACCTGCTCGCGCTCATGACGGGTTCGGAGGGCCTGCTCGGCGTCATCGTTGAAGTCACGGTCCGCCTGCTGCCGATCCCGGAGCGCCGGCAGGTCATTCTGGCGGCCTTCGACGACATCGCACGGGCGGCCGAGGCGGTCGGCCGGATCATCTCGGCGGGCATCCTGCCTGCCGGACTGGAGATGATGGATCATATGGCCATACGCGCGGCGGAGGACTTCGTGCACGCGGGCTATCCCAGGGATGCCGCGGCCGTACTGATCTGCGAACTCGACGGCACGAACGCGGAGGTCTCCGAACATGTGCTCCAGGTCAGGAAGATCCTGCTCGACAACCGCGCCACGTCGGTACGCACCGCCGACGACGAAGCCGAACGGGCGCGCCTCTGGGCGGGCCGCAAGGCGGCGTTCCCGGCCGTCGGCCGCCTGGCCCCGGACTACTACTGCATGGACGGCACGATCCCGCGCCACGCGCTGCCGCGCATCCTGACCGAGATCGCCGGCCTGTCGGAGACGTTCGGCCTTGCGGTTGCGAACGTCTTTCACGCCGGAGACGGCAATCTGCACCCGCTGATCCTTTACGACGCCAACCGCCCCGGGGAACTCGAAAAGGCCGAGGCCATGGGCGGCCGGATACTGGAACTCTGCGTCGCGGCCGGCGGCGCGATCACGGGCGAACACGGTGTCGGGGTCGAAAAGCTGGACCAGATGTGCGTCCAGTTCAAACCGGCTGAACTCGCCCAGTTTCACGCCTTGAAGGCCGCCTTCGATCCGAAAGGCCTGCTCAATCCCGGCAAGGCCGTGCCTACCTTGCACCGCTGCGCGGAACTCGGCGCCATGCACGTGCATGGCGGTGCGCTGCCGCATCCCGAACTCGAGCGTTTCTGAAGCGGCATCGGCAGGCGAACATGACGACCAATCGGGATATCAGCGAGGCATTGCAGGCGGAAGTCATCGCCGCCATCGCGCACGCGGAACCGCTTTGCCTGCGCGGCGGAGGCAGCCTCGATTTCTACGGCCGCACACCGACGGGCCGCCTGCTTGAAGTCGGCGGCCACCGCGGCATCGTGCACTATGCGCCGAGCGAACTCGTCGTCACCGCGCGCGCCGGGACGCCGATCGCCGAAATCGAACGGACTCTGGCGGAACACGGCCAGATTCTCGCCTTCGAGCCGCCGCGCTACTCCGGCAACGCGACACTGGGAGGCGTGATATCGGCCAATCTTTCCGGCCCCCGCAGGGTTGCCTGCGGGGCGGCCCGGGATTCGGTGCTCGGTTGCCGGATCATCAACGGCCGCAGCGAAATCCTGTCCTTCGGGGGCGAGGTCATGAAGAACGTGGCCGGGTTCGATGTCTCCCGGCTCATGACGGGGGCCTTGGGAACCCTGGGCATCCTGCTCGAGGTCTCGCTGCGGACGCTGCCTCGCCCGCAGGCGGAAGCGACGCATGTCGTCGATGCCGGCTCGGCGGCAGCGGCGCTCGCGATGCTGACCCGGCTGCGCGCCAGCCCCCTCCCTATCTCGGCCAGCGCCATCGTCAACGACACGCTCTATTTGCGCCTGAGCGGCAGTCCGGCCGGCGTCGCCGCCGCAGAAAAATCCATCGGCGGCGACGTCATGGCGGAGGACAAAGCGGCGCTGCTCTGGACCCGAATCCGCGATCACGAACACCACTTTTTCGAACCCGGACCGCCGCTTTGGCGGTTGTCGGTCCCGGCCGACATGGCGCCGCCGGAGACGGAGGGCCTCTTTGCCGACGATCATTGGTTGATCGAATGGGACGGCCAGTTGCGCTGGCTGCGTACGGAGGCGCCGCCCAAGACCGTCTTCACGCTGGCCGCGAAAGCAGGGGGTCACGCCACGGCCTTCCGGCATCAGCCTGCGCGCGACGAGGCCTTCCAGCCGCTTGCAGCCCCCCTCATGGCGCTGCAACGGCGCATCAAGGCGGCCTTCGATCCCGACGGCATCTTCAATCCCGGACGTATCCATGCAGACCCGCATTCAAGCTGATCTTCTTGCGACCCCCGAAGGCCAACGGGCCAACCGCATCCTGCGCAACTGCGTACATTGCGGCTTCTGCACCGCGACCTGCCCGACTTACCGGCTCCTGGGCGACGAGTTGGACAGTCCGCGGGGACGCATCTATCTGATCAAACAGGTCCTCGAAGGCGGCGAGGTCAGCGCGACGACGCAGGGCCATCTCGACCGTTGCCTGACCTGCCGGTCCTGCGAGACGACCTGTCCTTCGGGTGTCGAATACGGGCACCTGGTCGACATCGGCCGGGGGTTGGTGGAGCGGCGTGTGGGCCGCCCGGCAAAGGAGCGTCTCGTGCGCTGGCTGCTGAGGGTGTTGCTGCCCTATCCCGAACGATTGCGGCCGCTACTCAGGACCGGTCAGTTCCTGCGCCCCTTGCTCCCGAAGGCGCTTCGGAGCCGGATACCGATTGAGTTGTCGCGCAATTCCGATTCCGCAATCGCACCGCGACGGCACGCACGCCGCATGCTCATGCTCGAAGGCTGTGTGCAAAGCCTGATCGCATCCGGCACGAACCGGTCCGCACAACGGATATTCGATCGCCTCGGGATCGAACTGGTGGTTGCGCCCGAGGCCGGTTGCTGCGGCGCCGTCAGTCACCATTTGAATGCCCCTGCAGACGCCAAGGCGCAGATCCGGAGGAATATCGACGCCTGGTGGCCGGAAGTACAAACGGGCGCCGAGGCCATCGTCATGACCGCGAGCGGCTGCGGGGCCATGGTCCGCGACTGGGGAGACCTGCTACGTGACGATCCCGATTATGCCGACAAGGCGGCCCGGATCAGCGCCATGACGCGGGACGCCGGCGAAATCCTGCATGGGGAACTTGCCGGAACCGAAAAGGACTTGTTCGCGACGGGAGAACGCCCGTCGGTGGCGTTCCAGAATCCTTGCAGCCTGCAACACGGACAGGGCGTGAAAGGCGTGATCGAGGACTTGCTGGATCGGGCGGGCTACCCCCTGCGCCCGGTCGCCGATGCCCATCTCTGTTGCGGCTCCGCCGGGACCTACTCGCTGCTGCAAAGGGACATCGCCGATCGCCTCCGCGACGACAAGTTACGCGCGCTCCAGGCCGGCCACCCGGACGTCATCGCCACGGCGAACCTAGGCTGCCAACACCACCTGGCAGGCGCCACCGCGGCCCCGGTCGTTCACTGGCTGGAACTGATCGAACGGGCGATGCGCCCCGAGACGGGGCGGGAATAATCCTTACTGCAGCGTGACGTCGCGCGCCTCGCCGACCCGCTCCTGAACGAGGATCCACGGCGCGATGACGAGGGCCCAAAGCGAGCAGCCTTGCCAACCGCGAGCATCGTCCTCGGTCGCTGGCGCGACCTGGTTCGCCGCCATGGCCGCCGCGATGACATCGGCCTCGTCCAGCGTCATCGCGACGGCAACCTCGATGAGATCCACGTCGCCCGCGACCCGCACCACGATCCCGCGGGCATAGTGACGCTCCAGTTCCGACCAGGAGATCCGCGCGGCCTCGGCGTTCAGACGAGCCTTGATCTCGTCGCGGTCGGGGTTCGGAATATCATGATTCATTGTTGATCCGTCTGAGTTGTCCGGTTAGAAAGGAACGATCTTCCCGTCGAAGGCCACGAATGCCCCGGGTCGATAATCGTCGATGTGCTCGATGACGCGCGCCATGCCCGAGACCGATTCGTCGACGTCGATCAAACCGGTGTGATGCGTCATGTCGGTTCGCACCCAGCCCGGATGCAGCGTGATCACGCGGACGCCGTCGTCGGCGAGATCGATGGCCAGCGACTTCGAAACGATGACGAGCGCGGCCTTCGCCGCGCGGTAGGCGTAGGCGCCGCCGCTCGAATTGTCGTCGCTCGAACCCATCTTGGAACTCAGGTTGGCGATCCGTCCGCGGGCGTGAATGACCCGGTTCTTGAGCGCCTTGACCGCCATGAGCGGACCGACGCAATCGGTCGCGAACACGGCCATCATGTCCTCGGCCGTGATATGCGTCAGTTCCTGGCCGTTGCCGCCCGGGCCATAGACGCCCGCGTTGTTGATCAAAAGATCGATACCGTCCGGAAGCCCTTTGGTCTGGACATCGGCGGCGGAGTAGTTGCGGGTAACGTCCCACTGGAAGAGATGCAACCGTGCATCGTCAATTTCGTCCAGCGCGCCGGGAGACTGCCGGAAGCCGGCCCATACCTCGCCCCCCTGTTGCAGATAGTGTCGGACGAAACCCAGACCGATCCCCCGGTTGGCGCCGATTATGACTACGTTCATCGCTTCAGCCTCCTTTGACCCGACAACCTCTAATAGTGCCCATGATGTCGTCGGGACACAAGAATGCCGCTCTCCGTTTAACCCACATGGCTTGCTATTATTTTTCCGACGTCCAGAATGAAGAACCACGCCGGAACGACAGGAGACAGCCCATGAGCAAGAAGCGAAACAATCCCCAGGCCACCATCGAACCCTTCATTGCCGACCGCTGGAGCCCTAGGGCCTTTGCGGCGGATAGACCCGTCGAAGGCGACAAACTCATCGCCTGTTTCGAGGCCGCCCGCTGGGCCCCCTCCTGTTTCGGAGACGAGCCCTGGCGCTTCATTGTCTGCGACCGGGTTCGCGACCCCGCGACCTGGCAGCAGTTGCTCGATTGTCTGACGCCCAGAAACCGGGAATGGGCCTGCAACGCGCCGGTGCTCATGATGGTTTGCGCCGCCACGCTGTTCCGCAACGGCAAGCCCAATCGCTGGGGACAATACGATACGGGACAGGCCGCCGTCTCGCTTTGCCTTCAAGCCGGGGTCCTGGGGCTGGCGACGCATCAGATGGGCGGCTTCGACGGCGACGCCGTGCGCAAGGCCTTCTCCATCCCGGACGAATTCACGCCCATGGCCGCACTCGCACTCGGCTATCAGGCCGACCCCGACATCCTGGACGAGGGTTTCCGCGAAACGGAGACGGCCGAACGCCGCCGTCAACCCATGGAGGAGGCGTTCTTTTTCGGCCGTTGGGCCGGGTCCGATTGAGGCCCGCCCATTCCCGTACGAGCCGCCTGGACAAGCCGAAACAAATCGTAATAAAATGTAGCGCTATCTATTTGGGGAAATCCCTCTAGATAGAATCTATGGAAGGGGCGGCCGGCACTCCGGGGGGATGATGACCGGCTCAAATAATATATTAAGTGTAGCGAGGTAGATTCCGATGATGAATCCCGCTTCCCGAAAGTCTTTGATCGGCCTGGCACTGACCGCGATCGCAGCACCTGCATTCTCCGCACCGCCGCAAATGGGCGCCAACTATAACTATGGCGGCTGGACCGTCACCAACGGCGTCATCGACACAACCGCATCCTGTACCGCCGCCGGCGTCACCGCGTGTAAGGAGTTGGTGGCCGATAACGGTTTTCTGCAGGAAGAGGTTAGACTCGACAACGGCCAGAAATACATCCGCCTGATCATGACCGAACCCGGCGTGACCGGCGATCCGGCGCTGTCCGGCGCGGCCGCCAATCTCGAGTTCGCCAACGAAGGATTTACAACCTATCTGACCAACTCGGAATGTAACGCAGTCGCCGGCTCCCTTCCGAATACGTTCCAGGACTGTCAGGGCGTCGCGATCAAGCAAGACGTCCGTGACGTAGCCGCCGGTTTTGAAACCACGGCCGTGGTGCAAAGGGACTTCGCCAAGAGCAACGAAACGCCTAGCCTGCCTGATATGTTCAATCTCAAGTTGAGCCAGACGATCGATACCATCGACGCGACCACGGGCCTGGGCTTCAAGACCGGATTCGATTACACCCAGTACACCTACTGGGAATGCCAAATCTCGGGCAACTGCAACAACAATCTCCAAATCGGTAAGAGCATGAGCCAAAGCTCGACGATCTATCTGGATCCGTTCGACGCCACCAAGAAACAGGAATTCCGCCAAATCGACGCCAACGGCTGGGCCGGTCGGCAAAACGGCTTCTTCCAGAGCACCCCTGTCGTCGACACCGCAGGCGTCACCGAGAGCGTTACACTGGGGGGCCGCACGATCAATGGGGTCACCTCGGGTACACCGACCACCTTCAACTGGAACTCCGGCAGCGGCTTCTTTAAGACCGCCAACGCGATCAAGAGCACCTGGGTCGCCTCCAACGTGGTCGACGGCTTCGATTACCAGAACTTCACGTTGAACGGCACCTCCGACAACCAGGTCCTGCTCGATCCCGCCGGTCTGAACGGCGATCTGATCGATCCGTTCGCCTGGACGCCGAGCATGGGTCCGACGCCGGTCTTCTAACGAGCAGGTTGACTTTCATCATCTCGACACTAAAGAGGCGGACTTCGGTCCGCCTCTTTGTTTTTGTCTCCTTCATAACCGTTTCGTGATCAAAATGTGAATATTCCGCGATCGCGCCGTGAACCGGTTCGTTCATCCTATAGCCGTTTATGCCGAAGCGGCCGAACTGGCCGACGGTACGTCATCGGTCTATGATGCCGGTAACGCAAAGACGTCGCCGAAACCCCGACGCACACGATACGGCGACCGGCGAAGACGCGGAGAGCGCAGTTGAGTCATAAAGTTCTGATCATCGAAGACAACACCGAGATCGCGGCGCTGATCCGCCTGCATCTCAAGGACATCCACTGCGAATCCGACATCGCGGGGGACGGCGTTACGGGCCTCGAACTCGCCGGGAAGGGCGGTTACGACCTCGTCATCCTCGATCTCATGCTGCCCGTCATGGATGGGCTTGAGGTCTGCAAGCGCTTGCGCGCGCGGCCTGACTATCTGCCGATCATCATGCTGACCTCGAAGTCTTCCGAACTCGACCGGGTCATCGGCCTTGAGATCGGCGCCGACGACTACGTCACGAAACCCTTCAGCCTCCCGGAACTGATCGCCCGGATCAAGGTGCAGTTCCGCCGTATCGAGGCCTTGCGACAATCGGCGGGCAAGGAAACCGCCGAACGCCTGACCTTCGACGATCTCGTCATCGACGTCCAGCAGCACCGGGCGGGCCTGCACGGCAACCCCATCGAACTGACCGCCAAGGAGTTCGCGCTGCTGCTTCACTTCGCCCGCCATCCCGGACGCGTCTTCACGCGCATGCAGCTCTTGGAGCAGGTGTGGAATTACCGCTATGAGGGTTACGAACACACGGTCAACTCGCACATCAACCGCCTGCGCAGCAAGATCGAAGCCGATCCGGCCAATCCGCGTTTCATCCTGACCGTCTGGGGCGTGGGCTACCGATTCAACGACCGCCTGAATGCCGCCCCACGGGAAAGGGAACCGGGGTCCTCGTGATACCGCGTTCGCTGTATAGCCGCCTCGCCCTGTCCCTCGCCGTATCGCTGCTGATCGTCGGCGTGCTCTATGCGTTCCTGGTCGTCTCCTCGGCGCGGCAATACCAGCAACAGGTCGATCAGCGACTGAACCTCGATCTAGCCGCCAAGCTCGTCGAAGAGCGCGGTCTCGTGGTGTCCGGACATATCGATCAGGCCGCGCTCAAGGCCACGTTCGACGCCTACATGACCATCAACCCCAATATCGAGATCTATCTGCTCGACGCGGCCGGAACGATCCTGTCCTACTCGGCCGACCCCGGCAAGGTCAAGCGCAAACGGGTCTCGGTTGTGCCGATCCGCGCCTTCCTGGCCGGCCAACGCCTTCCCGTGCTGGGCGACGACCCGCGCAGTTTCGAACAGCGCAAGGTCTTCTCAGCGACCCCGGTACCGGACGCCCGGCATGTCGACGGCTACCTCTATGTGGTCTTGCGCGGGGAACGTTACGACGATATCGCCCAATATCTGTACCAAAGTCTGGTCTGGCGTCAGAGTACATGGGCGTTGGGCGGCAGCCTGTTGTTCGGTCTGGGCGCAGGCCTCGTCCTGTTCTACCTGCTCACCCGCCGCCTCAACCGCTTGAGCGCGGCCATGGATACACTGCGCGACCGCAACTTCGAGGCGTACACGCCGCTTCCGCTGCCACGCGGACGCGGCGACGAGATCGATCATCTGACCGTCGCCTTCGACGATATGGCGCGGCGCATCGTCGCCCAACTCGACGAGCTTCGGCATCAGGATCTGTTGCGCCGCGACCTCGTCGCCAATGTCTCGCACGATCTGCGCACGCCGATGGCCATCCTGAACGGCTACCTGGAGACGCTCGCGATCAAGGGACCGAGACTGGACGAACGGGAATTCGCCGACTGCCTGCGTTCGGCGCTGAAGAGCAGCGAGCGCCTGACACGGCTGATCGACGACCTCTTCGAACTGGCCCGGCTCGAAGCCCTGACCGAGACTCCGGCCGCGGAATCCTTCAATGTCACCGAATTGGCCCAGGACATCATCCAGAAGTTCTCGCTTAAGGCACGCGACAAGGGCCTCGATCTCACCCTTGAGGCGGGTGATCGCAGTTGCTTCGTCACGGCGGACATCGGCCAGATCTCCCGGGTGCTCGAGAATCTGATCGCCAACGCCCTGGCCGCCACCGAAAAGGGCGCCGTCACGATCAGCGTCGACAAGGACGGCGACGGCGTCTTGATCGGCGTGGCCGATACCGGCCCGGGCATTCCCGAAGCCGAGCTTACACATATCTTCGAACGCTTCTACCGGGGCGTTCACGGCCACAACGCCCCCGGCGGTTTGGGGCTCGCCATCTCGCATCGCATCGTCGCCCTGCACGGGGGGCGCCTGGAGGTCGAGAGCCGGACGGGCCTCGGCAGCAGATTCTTTTTCCGTATCCCGAATCCGGGCTCTTAATTTTGTATTAAGAACAATCGGCGCCTTTCAGGCGTCTATTTTCCTGAAGGCCTCGCGGCACCGACCGCGGCGGGACACTTCGCATCGCCGCCTGCTGCCGGCGAAATCCGATCCATTCGAACAGAAAACACGCCCGGACAACCGGTCCGGGGCATATGTATTTGGAGGAAACAGAATGAAGAAATGGTTGCCGGCGCTGGCCTTACTGATGCCGTTTTCCGCCCTGGCCGACCCGCTGGTATTCCAGGACGGTCTGAAGAAGTTCCTTAAAGGGCAGATCACTGAGGCCGTGGAAATCTGGACCCAACTGGCCAAGCAGGGTGACGCCAAGTCACAGAATCAACTCGGCCAGTTCTACCTGACCGATCACGATCTGCGCGATTTCGATCAGGCGGTCTACTGGTATCGCAAGGCCGCCGATCAAGGCGACGCCGACGCTGCCCGAAAGCTCGAAAACGCCCAGGAACTTCGCGCCGTGTGGAGTGCGTTGGCGAAGGAAGTCGGCATGCAGGCGGCCTACAAAACCGTGACGTTCCGCGAGCACCTGCATGAAGGCGAGGACACCAACTGCGGCTTCGTCGTCGACGTCAAAACCAAGGTCGTGCTCGTCCAGACCGCCGACCAGCCGCGCTGGTTCAAGAAAGAGAACGTCTACCTGCCCGGCAGCAAAGGCTGCAGCTACTGAACACCTCTTTTGGGTTGGCTTCGATGCGCCGCCGTTTTTGAGACCGGACCCGGCTTCTTTCATCCGCACAAAAAAAGAGAGCGGGCAAGCCCGCTCTCTTTCGTTTTCGGCATCCGGCCGAGTTAGGCGGTAGCGCCCAGCGACTCCGTGTCGACGATGCGCTTGCCTGCGCCGGCCTTGGTCAGGGCCAGGTAAGCGGCGTAGATGGGATCCCATTTCAGAATGCCCGTGAACACCGGATAGGTCGCGACCAGGGCCAGCCAGACCGGGAGGCTCGGCGTCGCCAGGACAGCGATGACGGCGCTGAGGCCCAAAGTGAAACGAATGAAGGTATCCGTCAGGTTAAGGTTGCTGTTCATCTCGAAATCTCCAGAAAGCGTAAGTACGCGATTCGTACACTTCCCCTAGAGCAACCACCGTGCCAGTTCCCGAAAAATAAAGTATGCTATTGTTTTTATTTATTTTTAAAAATAATCCTCCAGGAAATTCTGCGGAATTTACCCGATTCCCACACTGGACATTGTTTACAATGTCCGTTCATTCCGCGCAAAAAATAGACAATTTGTCTTTTGCGCCGCGACTATCGAGTTACCGCCTGGCAGGCTATTGATCCGACCAGACCGCCCATTCATTGCCGCAAGGATCGGTGAAATGGAAACGGCGTCCGCCCGGAAATGAGAACACCGGTTTGCAAATGGCGCCGCCTGCGGCGGTGATCCGGGCCTCGGCGCCCGCGAGATCGGGGCTGTATAAAACGACGAGCGCCCCGCCGTTCGTGGTCGAGGAATTCAGCGGCGCGCGATAAAAACCGCCGTTCACGCCGGACTGGCTGAACGAACAGTAATCCGGACCGTAATCGGTAAACCGCCAACCGAAGACCTCCGAAAAAAACCGCTTGCAGGCGGCGGGATCACTGGCGGGCAATTCGACGTAGCTGATCTTCTCTCCGATGTCCGACATGATGTTTCTCCTCTTCGTTACGTTCGCGTCAGCGGACGATTGAAAGCCCGGCCATATCGGCGAGCTTGGCCACGGTATTCCAGTTCCTCGCGGTCACCGGCACGCCCAAGGCCGTTTCGACGCGGGCGGCAAGTTTCGAACGGCCCACGCCGTCCGGGGCGTGAAGATAAAAGGCCCTCGATCCCATACTGAACACCTCGGTCGATGCCCGTAAAGCCGCCAGCCCGTCGAGATCCGGATAGGCAGGCGGCTCCCCCCAAAAGAAGAAATGCAAGGCCTTGCCGTCCTCGACCGTGAACGGGTTTTCGGCGACCGCATCCCCGAACGCGTCGTTGTCCAGTATCAAGACGAAAGGCTCGAAACCGTGTTTGGCCATGATCCTGCGCCCGATCTCCCCGGCATCCACATCGTCCCCGCACTCGAAGACGACGTTCCCGCTTTGGATGTAAGTCCTGACGCGTTTGCAACCGACGGATTCGAAAATCGAGACCAGATCCTGCATCGGCAAGCGTCCCTTGCCGCCGACGTTGATGCCGCGCAGGAGTGCAATTTGGGTCGTCATCCCTGAATCTCCCGGGCGTTATTTCAGATAGCGGTTTTTCAAGGCCACGTAATGTTCGGCCGAGTAGGCCAGATAGGCCTTTTCCGAATCCTTGAGCGGACGCGCCTGGCGGGCCGGGCTGCCGATGTAGAGATAGCCGCCTTCGAGGCGTTTGCCCGGCGACACCAGGGTTCCTGCGCCGATCATGGCGCCGTCTTCGATAACAGCCCCATCTAGCACGGTCGCCCCCATGCCGACCAGCACCCGGTTACCGATCGTGCAGGCGTGCAGGATGGCTCCGTGCCCGACCGTGACCTCGTCGCCGATCGTCAAGGGAAAGCCCCCCGGCGTGAAGGCGTTGTCCGAGGTCACGTGCAGGACCGAACCGTCCTGGACGTTCGTGCGGCTCCCGATGCGGATCGAATGCACGTCGCCGCGGGCCACGACCATGGGCCACAAGGAGCTGTCGTCACCGATCACGACGTCGCCGATCACGACGGCGGCCTCGTCGACGTAGGTCCGTTCTCCGATATTCGGGGTCAGATCCCCAAGGGTGCGTATCGCCATAATCCGTTCCTCCGCTTATCTAATCCGACATCAACGCAACGTCACGAGTTCTTCCGACGATGTCGGATGGATCGCGATCGTGCGGTCGAAATCGGTCTTGGTTGCGCCCATGCCGATCGCGACCGCGAAGCCCTGCAACATCTCGTCGGCGCCGAGACCCACGATATGGCAACCGACCACGCGTTCCTCCGCGCCGAGCGTCACGAGTTTCATGGTCGTGACGTGCTTGTGCCGCGTCAGGGCATGATAGAGCGGCGTAAAGCGGGATTGATAGACCTTGACGGCGTCGCCGTGCAGCGCCCGGGCTTCGTCCTCGCTGAGCCCGATCGAGCCCACGGGCGGATGACTGAAGATCACGGTCGGCACCAGGCTCAGGTCCACCGGCGGAACGGGGTCGCGACCGTACAGATGATCCGCCAAGCGGCGCCCGACCATGATCGCGACCGGCGTCAGCGCGGCTTGGCCGGAGACATCGCCGACGGCATAGATGCCCGGCACGTTGGTCTCATTCCATTCCCCCACCTCGATGCGGCCGTCGGCGCGGGTCTCGACACCCGTGTTGATGAGTCCCAGGTCGTCGCTGTTTAGATCTCGGCCGATCGCCCAAACCAGGGTATCGACGCCTTCGAGGACCTGACCTCGATCGCCATGCAGGATCAGACGACCATCCGGCCCTTTTTCGACAGACGTCAATTGCACCGAGGACAGGATATCGACGCCGTCCTCTTGCATCATGGAGGCCAGCGACTCGCGGATACAGGCGTCGAAACGACCCAGAAAATGCTGCCGCCGCAACAGCAGGCTGACCTCGCTGCCGAGCGCGTTCATGACGCCGGCAAGCTCCACGGCGATATAACCCGCGCCGACGACCGCCACCCGCTTGGGCTGTTTCACAAGTTCGAAGAATCCGTCGGAATCGATCCCGAAGTCGGCGCCGGGAATCTCCGGCCGCGTCGGCCGGCCTCCGGTCGCGATGATGACGCGATCAGCCGTATATGCCCTTCCCTCGACGTCGACTTGGTGCGGCCCCGCGAAATGGGCGTGCCCCTTGATCAGGTCTACCCGGCTGTCGTCGAGCAAACGGCCGTAGATCCCATTCAGGCGCGCGATGTAGGCCTCGCGGCGCTGGACCAGCGCCGGCCAGTCGAACCCGCGCGTCTCGACCTCGAAGCCGTAGTCGGGCGCATCGTGAAGGTACCCCGCGATGTCGGCCGCATACCACATGACTTTTTTGGGAACGCAACCGCGATTCACGCAGGTGCCGCCCAGCCGACCGGATTCGACGACCGCGCAGCGCGCACCGTGCGAAGCGGCCCGCCGCGCCGCCGCGATACCGACGCTGCCGCCGCCGATCACGAGCAGGTCATAGTGTTCGTTGGTCATGCAACAATTCCCGGAAGGGGCTCCAATGCGTAGCGATAAAAACCATGCGTTTTCGTCTCGATATCATCGCAGAAAGTGCACGGGACGGTGAATTCGACGCCTAAGGATATTTTGAACTACAATAGCTCCATTATATCTGGAACATAGTGCTTGATCATGGATACGATACATAGCCCGGCATGGAGCCGCATCGCAACACTTACGTTCGCTTCCCTGTTGCTGTTTTCGCTTGTTTCCTGCGGCGGAGGCGGCGGCGCAGACACCGGCCCTACCGGTTTCGATATATCGGGGACTGTCGCCGACGGCTATTTGAGCGGCGCGACCGTATGCCTGGACATCAACACCAACAAGATTTGCGACAACTCCGAACCCAGCGGCATCACCGATCAAGGGGGTCGATACACGCTGAATCTCCGGAACTTCAACGATCTTTACAGATATCCCGTCCTTGTCGAGGTCACCACCGCGACTGTCGACCAGGACAGCGGACTGGCGGTATCGAAACCATACAAGCTGACGGCGCCGCCGGGCCGTCAGGACTTCATCAGCCCCCTCACGACGCTCGTTCAAGGCCTGTCGGAAAGAAACCCCTCTTTGAGCACCGATGACGCGTCGCAGTTACTCATGGATGCCATCGGGTTCGTGCCGGATGTCAATGTCAGCCTGTTCGATGACTATGTGCAGTCCAATGGTCCGCACGCCGAGCGGCTCCACAAAATCGCACAAGTCATCGCCGCGGCGCTGGGGCAGGAGTTCGCGAACATCTCGTACACGCTGGAACCCAGAAATCAGATGGGCACCTCGATAGACGCCGCATCTTCAATGAAGAGCATCTACGGATTGGTGACTTCGGATATCTACGACCGGTTGGAGACCGCAGTTACCGCGATCGACAGCGCGACATCGTCTATTGACGTCGCCTCTATCGCCGACAGCGTGATCGCATCGCATTCGAGCGCCGACATCGCCACCGAGATCCTCCTGCGCGAAGCAGTCTCGACCAAGAGCCAAACGATCGATCTCGACGCGCAACATGCCGAAGGGCTGGTTTCATTTTTCCCAACGCTCAGCTCATCCGAGGTGCAGGCAAATAGAAATCCGCTCATGGGTTACAAAGTGGAGAAAAAAACCTTCGGATCGGAAAAAGTTCTTTCAACCAGCTACTATCTGGACAACTCGCAATCCCAATTCGTCCCGTCGAGCCTATTGCCGCAATATCTTCGAATGAGCCCCGACGGCTGGGTCTTAGGTCCGGTCGAAGGACATTACGATGCCGCGTCGAGGACTTACATCAACTACATCGTAGACGCATTCGACGGAAAGCCCCACGAAGTCTCAAGATATACTCTGTCCGGCAACGCCACCGACCTCGGCGGACTCAGAATCGTCGATGTCCTGAAGTTTTCTGACCTCCTATTCAAGGGTTCGTCTTACGCTCAGACCTGGATTAACCAAGTCACGAACCGTAATGCCAACGCGACATTTTCCGCGTCAGGGAAATCGCGATTGGTCAATCTGAACGGCGTATTGCTGGCACGACGCTATGTGCTGAGCTGTGGCGAGGCCTGTTTCGGCAGCACCGGGATAAATCACGTACGCTTGCTAAACGGCATGATCGCCACGCAGTTTGACGACCTGGT
Source organism: Gammaproteobacteria bacterium (assembly GCA_016124415.1). GTDB lineage: Bacteria > Pseudomonadota > Gammaproteobacteria > SZUA-140 > SZUA-140 > RI-283. Next base: position 38,952 of record WGNS01000012.1, read on the forward strand.
CCAACCCACGCCCGGGAACTCGACGTCGCTGACATCTCTTCAAGCCAGCAGCCATGGACAGGTCGTCGGCGCGACATCGGCGCCCAACGGCCATGTCTTGGCCTTCCTTATGGAGCTCGTCGGTCAAGGTAACAATGGAACGGTCTATCTGTACCAATACGACTATACCGAGAACACCATGACGTTGCTGTCCAGTAGCGAACCCTGGGAGCGAAAGACGGTGAATCATGAGGAAGTGCTCGAAATCAATCTACCTGACGACCCCGCGTTTCGATCGCGCACACAGATCACTTCCGGGGACAAGTTGATTTATTCGGTCTACCACGGTGTCTTGTATTCCGGCGCCAGCATTCCACCCGGAACCCGCTCTACGGAACCGGTCTTGACTTACTCTGCATTCGAGGACGTACTGACCGCTATCGGCAGGTAGGCGAACCCGATGTCGGCGAAAAGCAGCGCCGGCATCGGGTTCGGTTTCGGGCGGTATCGCTTCGTTCAAGTCCCAAGCGCCTTTGCGGATATACGGGTGAAATCCGTCCGCCAAACCGCTAACATCATCCCAGAAAGCGCGCACCACGCCAAACGCAACCCCCGAGGAATATCCACCCCGATGAACGACAATCCGCTGCTCGATACCTCCGGACTCCCGCATTTTTCCACGATCAAGGCCGAGCACGTCGAACCGGCCATCGACCTGACGCTCGCCGAGAGCCGCCAGCTCGCCGAGGCCCTGCTGTCGTCGGTAACGACCGCGGACTGGACGCACCTGATCGCGCCGCTCGAGGCCATCCAGGTGCGGCTCAGCCGCATCTGGTCTCCGGTCGGACACCTGCACTCCGTTGCGGACAACGAGGCGTTTCGCGCGGCCTACAACGCCTGCCTGCCTAAGCTCAGCAACTACGCGACCGAATGCGGGCAGGACAAGAGACGCTACCGGGCCTATAAGACGGTCCTCGAGTCCTCGGCGCCCGGGACGATCGAGCCCGCGCAGCGCCGCATCCTCGAGAACGCCCTGCGTGACTTCCGCCTGTCCGGCATCGATCTGCCTGCCGACAAACAGGCCCGTTTCAAGGAAGTCATGCAGGCCCTTTCGGAACACATGGCCAAGTTCGAACAGAACCTGCTCGACGCGACCCAGGCATGGCACTACGACACCGACGACGTCAACGAGTTGCGCGGCATGCCCGAGATCAGCCTGAGTATGGCCAAGGAGGCGGCCGAACGCGCGGGCGCAAGCGGCTGGCGTTTGACCCTGGACGCGCCGAGCTACCTGGCCTTCATGACGTACGCGGAAGATCGCGCCCTACGCGAAAAGGTCTACGAGGCCTATGCGACGCGCGCGTCTGATCAGGGACCAAACGCCGGCAAGTGGGACAACACGAACGAGATGGCCGAGATCCTGTCGTTGCGTCACGAGGCCGCGCGCCTGCTCGGCTACGACAATTACGCCGACCGAGCGCTCGCGAGCCGCATGGCCCAGAGCAGCGATCAGGTCATCGCCTTCCTGAGCGATCTGGCCAAATACACGCTGCCCGTCGCCCGTCAGGAAATGGAGGAACTGCGCACCTACGCGCGCGATACTCCGGGGCTTGGCCTCGACCCGCTCCAAGCCTGGGACGTCACCTTCGTCTCCGAGCGGCTGCGCAGGGAACGCTACTCGATCACCCAAGAGGAACTGCGCCCCTATTTCCCGGTCGATACGGTCCTAAACGGCATGTTCGCGATCGTGAACCGACTCTACGGCATCAAGGTCACGCCAGTTACGGATGTCGAAACCTGGCACCCCGACGTACGGTTCTTCGACATCCACGGCGCCGACGGCGAGTTGCGCGGACGCTTCTATCTCGATCTCTACGCCCGCGAGCACAAGCGCGGCGGCGCGTGGATGGACGAATGCGTGGTGCGCGAACGCCGGGATCAGGGCGTAGAGACCCCCGTCGCCTATCTGACCTGCAATTTTGCTCCGCCCTCCGGCGGCAAACCCGGTCTCCTGACGCGCGACGAGGTCACGACCCTGTTCCACGAATTCGGCCACGGCTTGCATCACATGCTGACCCGGATCGACTATGCCGGCGTCGCCGGCATTCAGGGGGTCGCCTGGGACGCCGTCGAACTACCCAGCCAATTCATGGAGAACTGGTGCTGGGAGGCCGAAGCGCTGCCGCTGATTTCGGGACATTACGAAACCGGCGCGCCGCTGCCGGCGGAAATGCTGGAACGCATGCTCAAGGCGCGCGATTTCCAGGCCGGCATGAAGATGGTTCGCCAGCTCGAGTTCGCGCTGTTCGATTTCCGCCTCCATCGCGACTACGATCCGGCCAAGGGCGCCCGGCAGATCCTTGATCTGCTCGACGCCATCCGCAAAGAGATCGCCGTCGTAATCCCGCCGAGCTACCACCGTTTCGCGCACAGCTTCGCCCACATTTTTTCGGGCGGATACGCGGCCGGCTATTACAGCTACAAGTGGGCGGAGGTGCTGTCCTGCGACGCCTATTCGCTGTTCCAGGAACAGGGCATCTTCAACCCGGCGACAGGCCGTCGTTTCCTCGAGAACATCCTCGAAAAGGGCGGGTCCGAAGACCCTATGACGCTGTTCTGCAACTTCCGCGGCCGCGAGCCCCAGATAGACGCTTTGTTGCGACAGAGTGGGATCGTTGGCTAGAGGCGGCCGTAACGGCCGCCGAGACCGAAAAGAACGGGGAGCCATAGGCTCCCCGTTCGGTTAGTGCACGTCGCCGACTGGTTAAAGCGTTACGCTCGTCGCCATCAGGACATGTGTATTGGCGTCATAGGTACCATTGACATGGACCTGGTCATTGACCGTCAGGGTCGGAGGACTGGTCACACCCGACAGATCGACCGCAACGCCGCTGACGGTAACGGTCCCGGTACCCACGGCCTCAACGACGCCTTCAAGCTGATTGGTGCCGCTGTTCTCGCGCTTGACCTTGACGGCCACGAGAGCACTGGTCGTATTGTCGCGGTAGAATCCGATTTCGAGCCAGTCGCCTACGGCAAGGTCGGCTTGGTTGAAATAACGCACCTGCTGGGTGCTGTTGTCCTTGAACATCGATTTGTTGTTCACGGCAATCGTTGCACCCATGATGGTTACCGTATTGGGAACAGCCGTCGTATCGATCGCCTCGATCGAACCCTGCAGCTCCGCCTCTTCAGCTTCCCGGAACGCAATTTCCGAGGCGTCGATCTGGCCGTTCGCATTCAACGTACCACTGACTTCGACCTGAGCACCGTCGGCGATATCGGAAGCCGCGCCATGCTCGAACTGCGTCTCCGATGAGACAATGACGGTGGTGCCATTGAGCGTGAACTGAGTGCTCGACGAACCGGTTCCGATGGGACCGGACAGTTCAAATTCCTTGCCCTCCGTACCGTCGATACCGGATGTGCCGTTGCTGGCAAGTTCGATAGCGCTGGCAACAAGGTTGCCGCTACCGTTCTTGCCCGCCGTGCTCTTGACCTCAACGAACAGGTCGTTGGCGAGACTCGGCATCGAGCTCACAGCGGAATAGTCGACCGTCATGGCGCCGATCTGGAACGTCATATTAATGCTATCCAGAGCCGTGACTGCACCCTTGACCTCGATCTCTTGACCGCTGTGGAAAGCGGCCTTGGTCTCGATGTAACTGGCCTGAATGGTCGTGTTATCCAGTCTCGTTCCACTGACTTCAACAATGTTGCCGACCGCGATGTCGGCAACCGTCGACTGTCCCGACACCTGGCTGGAAAACTCCGTCGTGGCATCCGTCAGAATCGTGTACCCCATGACCTTCAAAGGAGTCGCCGGTGTGGTCGCGCCGTTATAGGCCTGCTCGACAATACCTTCAAGATCGTCGTCGAAGGCGATCGACAACGCCGTACCCGTGCTGCCGTTCGCGTCCTTGGAACCCGTCAAGTCGACATGCATGCCGGTTTGGAGATCCGCCTCTGTGGCGGGCGCGCCGTTGACCGTGATATTGACCCCGGTCGTAGAATACTCGACACCATTGACAAACAGTAGTGCCGCTACCTCAGTATTGTTTTTGCACATCCTGTCGCAAAAACGCTTCGCCTACGCGGCAGCTATTCCTTTTGCCGGGACCGTCCTGCGTACACAACCTTGCTCTACTTCCCTACGGTACGCAGAACAAG
>WGNS01000002.1 GCA_016124415.1 Gammaproteobacteria bacterium
CGGAAAAATGGTCCCAGCCCTTCGGGTTGTGGCTAAAATGTCGCCACTCGTCGTTGCTCGGCGCTCATTTGGAATAACCAAATCACGCTTCTCGCGCCTAGATTGGCGGCATTTTAGCCACAACAGCGGCGATCGAATTAGCGTTAACAGGCCCTAGGGCCGTTCGAAACGGATGCCGGGATCGACGCTGCGCAGATGCAGATCGCGCTGCGGGAACGGGATCTCGACGCCGGCCTTACGGAAGGCCGCGTCGATCGCGAAGTTGAGGTCGCTGGTCACGTGCAAACGCTTCTCGACGTCCCGGATGAAGCAGCGCAGTTCGAAGTCGAGCGAGCTTTCCCCGAAGGCCTGAAAAAGAACGACCGGCTCCGAAACCCGGATGCCGTCGGTCATCACGAGCGGATGCGCGTTCGCCACGGCTAGCAGGATCTCCTTCACCTTCTCGACATCGCTGCCGTAGGCCACGCCGACGGGCACGCGCACGCGCCCCCAGGGATTCGTCAGCATCCAGTTCTTGACCTGACTCGCGATCAGATCGGAATTGGGCACGATGACGTCCATGCGGTCGAAGGTCTCGATCTGAGTGGAACGAATGCTGATACGGCGGACATAGCCTTCGGTCTCGCCGACCACGATCCAGTCCCCGGTCCGGATCGGCCGCTCGAAGAGCAGGATGATGCCCGACACGAAGTTGTTGACGATGTTCTGCAGGCCGAAACCGATACCGACGGAGAGGGCGCCGGCGATGATCGCGAGGTTGGTGAAATTGAACCCGGCCAGAGACAGGCCGACCAAGGCCGAGATCATGACCCCGACGTAACCCGCGATCGTGATCACGGCCTCCCTGGCGCCACGATCGAGCCGCGAACGGCCGATCCATCGCTGCAGGACGTCCTGGCGCAGCCAGCGGACCAGGGTCAACAACAAGGCGAACACGGCGAGGCCGAAGGCCCATTGCAGGGGCATGATGTGGAGCGATCCGATCTCAAAGCCTCGGGTCGTGAACTGATACAGCCAGAGCCAGCCCTGATTGGTGTAACCCCAGACGTTGACCAGCGCCACGCCGAAAACCGCCCAGGCGACCACGGCGACGATGAGGCGCAACCAGATCAGTCCGGGCACGTGCTCGTCCTTGGCCAGACCCAGCCTCTCCCTGACTTTGGCCTGCCAGGCGTAGCGGCCGTCGTCGAGACCGTCGAACAAATCCTGAAACAGCGCGTTCACGATCCAGATACCGATCGCGAGCAGCGCGGTCAACAAGAGGCCGGAGACGATGAAGGTGGCCAGGTTCCGGTAACCGATGTAGTCGGCAACCAAAGCCGCCGCCAGCACCAGCGCCGCCAGTAGGCGCAGGAGCGGGTTGCCCAACAGACCGGACGCGCGACGCAGGAAGAACAGCAGACCAAGCAGGTTGACGATCGCCAGCGTCAGGAACACCGAGCGGATCACGCCCCACTGGTAGTCCATGAAGACCTCTTCGGCGTCGCTGATCCAGGACACGCCCCAGACCAAACCGAGCACGAGCAGGAACTGCAACCGACGATAGAGCGCGGTGGCCTTGTCGTAGGGCAAGGTCAGGATGTAGTCCTGCTCATGCCTGGGATGGAGCAGGATTCGGGCCGCCGCCGAGGCGATCATATAGGCCATGATGCCGAGGATCGCGCTGACCGTCAGCGGCAAATGTCCGGAAGGGTTGTCGAAGTACAAGACTCCGGCAATCGCGCCCAACACGAACAACAGCGAAATACGGCGGCCCAGGCGGTAGCAGACGGCGCGATAGAGCCGCGCGGTCATATCGTCGCCCGCCGTCTTCTTGGCGATCGCCTGGAGGCGCTGACCGACGTAATAGCCGGTAACCCAGCTGATCAGAACGGCGACCACCAGCCTGATGCTGCGTTGCGCCGACATCAAAACGATCTGGAGACGCGATTCAAGATAAACCTGACCGCGCTCGGCCCAGTCGAGGGGACTCGACAACGACTGGATCGCCGTACTCCAAAGTCCCGCCTCGCGCGACAACAGAAAGCCGGAGAGCATCTCGGTCTGCAGACGCTTGAGCTTCTGGTCGACCGACGCGATTTCGATCATGAGGGCCTGGCAACCGATCAGGCGTTTCTCGGTTTGGGTGAGCTGGGCCTTGATCTCGGCGCGGGTCTGCTTGCCCGCCGCCGCCGAACCGGCGTCCTCGCCCGTGATGGACTTGAGGTCCTGATTGAGACGATCGCGTTCCGCGCCTTGCTGGTCGATGCAGGCCTGGGTCTTGGTCTTCAGGTCGGGAATCGGCTTTTGCCAGTCCTGGAGCGCGCGACGGTCGCCCGTGCGGACGTCGAAATCGCGCAGTTCGCGTTTGATGTTCTGGATGTCCTTCTGCGCCGGTTCGAGCCATTGCGGCGCGTCGGAGGGATTCGTCGCGGCGCCGACGTCGGCCGCGAACAGGCAGGCAAGCAGAGCAGCAAGGAGATAGCGCATCATCGTTTCCAAACCCACCTCGACAACCGTCTTTTATTATTCCGGCGCCCGCCCCATTCACCGGCATCCGTGTCACAATTGCGTAACGCTTTCCTGCGTATTATCCGGGACTTCGATCCGATGAGCAAAACGAGAATATCTTGATGAAACAAAGCGTGCTGTTTCTCTGCACCGGAAATTCCTGCCGGTCGCAAATGGCGGAAGGCTGGCTCAGGCATCTGGGCGGCGACCGATTTGACGTTTATTCCGCCGGCATCGAGGCCCACGGCAAGAATCCGCGCGCCATCGCCGTCATGGCGGAGGCGGGCGTGGACATCTCGAACCAGGCCTCCGAGGTCCTCGACCCCGCCCTGCTCGACCGCCTGGACCTGCTGGTCACGGTTTGCGGTCACGCCGACGAACACTGCCCGGTGGTGCCCGTAAAATGCGAGAAACGGCACTGGCCGTTCGACGACCCGGCCAAGGCGACGGGCACCGAAGAGGAAATCATGACGGAATTCCGAAGGGTTCGGGACCAGATCCGGGAGCGGATCCGGCGGTTTGTGGACAGTGGGGCGTGATCACGCCCTCGATCCCACCCCACCGTTCGACGACAGCGCGAGGGCACGGCGCGCCGTGCCCCTACCCTCTACAGTAGCCGTTCTCTCACCGACAGGAATCGGCACCGATTCCTGCCGAAACAAAACGTCGCGCCAGCCGTTCGCGAACGGGCCGGTCACGCCAAGGAAGCAAGAGGTGTCTCAGGATGATGAACAAACCGGATATTCGGCGGCGCCGATCGATTCGCTTACAGGGATACAATTATTCCGGCGCCGGATTCTATTTCATTACCGTCTGTACCCGGAATCGTGAATGCTTATTCGGGGATGTCGTGGATAGAGAAATGCGTCCGAACCCTCTGGGGCGGATTGTGGCGGACGAATGGATCAATACCGCGAATATACGAACTGATATCGAATTGGATGATTGGATGGTGATGCCCAATCATTTTCATGGGATTTTGATTGTCGCAGACGGCGAGGGCACGGCGCGCCGTGCCCCTACGGTTGAACGGTTCGGACGACCGGTTGCCGGTTCTGTCCCGACGATTATTCGATCATTCAAATCGGCTGTCACCAAACGCATCAACAAATTTCGTCAGACGCCGCGCGCAAATGTATGGCAACGCAATTTTTGGGAACACATCGTTCGCAATGAATTGGAATTGAAAGGCCTTCGCGAATACATTCTCAACAATCCCGCCCAATGGGAACTGGATAAATTGCATCCTGCTAATTTCACAAGAGACCCGTAGGGGCACGGCGCGCCGTGCCCAATTCGATGACGACGACACGATCTCTTTATGCCTACCTCCCGCTCAAAAAATAAGGGCGGCCAAACGGTCGCCCCCATGTGTATCGCTGTTTGGCCGGGGGATATCCCCCGGCCGGGAGATCAGCCTTCCTTGTGATAGGCGACGATACGCTCGACTTCGTTCTTCGAGCCCAGGATGACCGGGACGCGCTGATGCAGGCCTTCCGGCGTCACTTCCATGATGCGCTCGGTGCCGGTGGAGCTCACGCCGCCGGCCTGCTCGACGATGAAGGACATCGGATTGGCCTCGTACATCAAACGCAGCTTGCCGCCGCGACCCGGATCGCGGCTGTCGTTGGGATACATGAAGACGCCGCCGCGGGTCAGGATGCGATGGACCTCGGCAACCATGGAGGCCACCCAGCGCATGTTGAAGTTGGCGCCGCGCGGACCATCCTTACCGGCCACGCACTCGTCGACGTAGCGCTTGACGGGCGGGAACCAGAAACGCTCGTTGGAGGCGTTGATGGCGAACTCGCGGGTGTCGGCCGGGATCGTCAGGTTGGGATGGGTCAGCATGAACTCGCCGACGTTCTGGTCCAACGTGAAGGCATGGGCACCGTGACCGGTGGTGATGACCATCATGGTCGACGGCCCGTATAAGGCGTAACCGGCGCAGACCTGCTTGGTGCCGGGCTGCAGGAAGTCTTCGGCCTGCGGATCGGTGACGCCTTCGGGACAACGCAGGATCGAGAAGATCGTACCGACGGAAATGTTGACGTCGATGTTCGAGGAGCCGTCGAGCGGATCGAAGGTGATCAGGTACTTGCCGCGCGGATACTGGGCCGGAATCGGATAGACGTCATCCATCTCCTCGGAAGCCATACCGGCCAGGTGGCCGCCCCACTCGTTGGCCTTGATCATCATGTCGTTGGTGATGACGTCGAGCTTCTTCTGAGTCTCGCCCTGGACGTTCTCGCTCTCGAGGCTGCCCAGAACGCCGATCAGGGCGCCCTTGTTGACCGCGCTCGAAATGTTCTTGCACGCCGTAAAGATGTCGTTGAGCAGTGCCGTGAACTCACCGGTGCCTCCGGTGCGGCGCTGTTCCTCGATAATGAATTGAGTGATCGTTTGACCAAGTTGCATAAAGCCCCCCACACATTTTTAGATAAAAAAGAATTCGTTGGGTCAAGACGGCGGATTCGGTCCGCTTCACGCTGTTACCCTGCTGGCGTATTATGGTCGCTTTCCCGGTCGGAAGCAAAATATCGGAGCGGCGGGCAAGGGTAACCCTATCCGCAGGCAACGTTAGGAGTAGTCTCATTTCGTCGATTCCCAAACCCCTGCGACTCGCCGTCACGGTCGGACTGTTCCTCGCGCTCGTCGCGGCCGTACAGTTCACGGTCGGCTGGCCCGCCCTGCTGCGGCCCTGGGCCGAGGCGCCGGTGGCCGGCCTTCTACTGGCACTGGCCCTGACTTTCCTGAGCTACGGCCTGCGCGCGATCAGGCTTTACGCCTACTTCCGTACCGAAATCGGGACCGGCTGGCCCCTGAGCCTGCGTCTCATGCTGCAACACAATCTCTACAACAATCTGTTGCCGATGCGTACCGGCGAGATCAGCTTTCCGGTCCTGATGGCGCGCTATTTCGCGATTCCGCTGGGACGTTCCCTGCCCGCCCTGCTCTGGTTCCGCTTGCTCGACCTGCACACCCTGGCCTTGCTCGTGCTGATCGCCCTACCGTTGCCCTGGGGCAGGACGACCTCGCTCATCGTCGCCCTGCTGGTTTTGCCATTGCCCTGGATCATGCTCCAGGTGACCCACGTGTTGCGCCGCCGGCCGCGCGAGGACGACGAGCCGCGCTGGCGCGCCTGGCTGCAACATCTCCTCGAAGGGCTGCCTCAGGGCCCGGCGCTGTTCTGGTCGTCGTGGTTCTGGACCGCCGTCAACTGGATCGTGAAGATGCTCGTGTTCGCCTGGGTGCTCGGACGCTTCGTCGAGGTCCCGCTCGCGGGCGCGCTGATGGGCGCCATCACGGGCGACCTGACCAGCATCCTGCCGGTCAACGGGCTTGCCGGCGCCGGAACCTACGAGGCCGGCGTCATCGCGGGGCTCCTGCCCTACGGCATCGACGCCAAGGTCGGACTGACCGCGGCCGTCAATCTACATCTGTTCATGCTGGCCGCCACCCTGCTTGGCGGCGCCGCGAGTCTGATCGTCGGCAAGGTGCCCGAACGTGGATGAGACCTTGCTGCTCTGGATCAACCAGGGACTGGCCCAGCCCTTCCTCGACCCTTTTTTCGGCTGGATATCCAGCCGGCCGGGATTCGCCCTGCCCCTCGCGCTGATACTGGCTTGGTGGTGCCATCGCGCGTGGGGGCGGCGCGGGCTGATCGTCTGGGGCATCCTGCTCATCACCGTCGGGCTCGGCGACTTCATGGGCGGACTGTTCAAGGAACTCATTCAACAACCCCGCCCCTGCTTCGCGATCCCCGACCTGGTCCGCATCCCGGGATTCGCCCCCGGAACGGCCTGCGGCCCGAATCTCACGGGATGGCCGTCGAACCACGCGCTGAACTATTTTACCGTCGCGGCCTTCCTGACCTATCTGTCCCGGGACCGCCGACTGGCGTGGACGCTGTTTGCCGTCGCGTTGCTGGTCGGGCTGTCGCGGATCTATCTGGCCAAACACTACCCGAGCCAAGTAGCCGCGGGGGCCGTCATTGGCCTATCATGGGGCCTCCTCGCCGCATGGCTGGTTTCCCGCCGGTTCCGCCTGGACGGGAAAAATAAGAACTAAGGAATCTCCGATGACAAAAGCTGAAGCCCAGGGAAAAGCCCTCGACCAAACCGACAAACCGCACCGGCTCTCGATCGTCATTCCGATCTACAACGAGGAGGAGACGATTCCCCACTTGGTGCAGCGGGTCCATGAGGCCTTAGCCGACTACCGGCATCCCTGGGAGCTGATCCTCGTCGACGACGGCAGCCGGGACGATAGCGTACGTCTGCTCAACGAAGCCGGCGCGCAATACGGGCCTCATGTGCGCGTCGTCGATCTGCAGCGCAACTTCGGCCAGACGGCCGCCATGCAGGCCGGCATCGACGCGGCGCGCGGCGACGTGATCGCGACCCTCGACGGCGATCTGCAAAACGATCCCATCGACATCCCGCGCATGGTCAAACGGCTGCTGGACGAGGATTTGGATCTGGTGGCCGGACGGCGTCTGAACCGCCAGGACAACCTGATCCGCAAGATTCCTTCCTATTTCGCCAACCGCCTGATCGTGCGCGTGACCGGCGTCGAATTGCGCGACTACGGATGCACGCTCAAGATCTTCCGCACGAGGGTCCTGCGCCAGATCCGCCTTTACGGCGAGATGCACCGCTTCATCCCGGCCTGGATCGCGGCCACGACCTCGACGAAACGGATCAAGGAAGAGGTCGTCAGCCATCACGCCCGCAAATACGGGCAGTCGAAGTACGGCCTGTCCCGCATCTACCGGGTGCTGCTCGACCTGCTTTCGGTCTACTTCTTCATGCGCTTCAAGAGCCGCCCGAGCCACTTCTTCGGTCGCTTCGGCATCGCGCTTGGGACGATCGGCGGCCTGCTCATGACCTATCTGCTCTACGTCAAGATCATCCTCGGCGAGGACATCGGCAACCGGCCGATGCTGCTCGCGGCCATCCTGCTGATCGTGGTCGCGGTGCAATTCTTCACGACCGGCGTGCTCAGCGAGATGATTTCGCACACCTACTATGAATCCACGGACAAGAAGGCCTACATCATCCGGGAGCCCGAGCGCCTGGAGATCGCCGACGACCAAGGCTGGAAGACCGACTCGTGATCCCGAATCGTTCTGACCGCCTGGGCCTGGCGCTGCTGATCCCGGCCCTGGTCGGTCTGAGCGCCTGGCTGACGCATGCGGCCGGTCTCGAACTCCATTTCGACGAGGCGCAGTATTGGGAATGGTCGCAACGCCTCGATTGGAGCTATTACTCCAAGGGCCCCCTCGTGGCCTGGCTGATCGCGCTCTCGGAAGGCCTGTTCGGCCACGGCGAGTGGCAGACGCGGCTTCCGGCCTGGATCATCCACGCCTTCTGGCTCATGCTGCTCTACGGCATGGCGCGCGATGTTTGGGGCACGCGGGCGGCCGGCTGGTGGGCGGTTTTGATCGGGTTTTCGACCCCGCTCTATTTCGCGCTCGGTCTCGTCATGACGACCGACATCCTGCTGTTCACATGCTGGACGGCGGGCCTCTGGTGCATGTACCGGGCGCTCTACAAAAACCGGCCGCTGGCCTGGTACGGCGCGGGCGCGGCCTTCGGCGCGGGCGCGCTGACCAAGCTCAGTATCGCCCTGCTACCCCTGAGCGCCCTGCCGCTGATCCTGTTCTTTCACCGCCGGGCGCTGCTGAACAAGCATGTCTGGGGCGCCGTGGGACTCATGGTCCTGGTCATGTCGCCGATGCTGCTTTGGAACATGACGCACGGCTGGTTGATGTTCCGCCACGAGATGCACCATGTCGAGGGCGAGGGGCGCGCCCTGCCGATCGAGTTCCTGCTCGGACAGTGGGGTGCGCTTTCCCCGATTGTCGCGATCGTGGCCTTGAGCGCACTGTGGCGTCGCCCCGAAACCCCGGACCGGCGCTTTCTCTGGTGGACCGCCTTGCTGGTGTTGGCCTTCTTTACCTTCAAGTCGATCAGCGCCAAGGTCCAGTTGAACTGGCCCGCACCGGTATACATCGGTCTGATCGTGCTGTTCGCGGGCATGGTGCCGAGGCTGCGCCCTGTCTGGCGCAAAACGCTGTACGCGGGCGTTGCGTTCTCATTCCTGATCATGGCGCCGATCTTCTTCCCTTCAACCTTCGGAATTCCGCCGACCAAGGACCCGATGCGGATTTCCAAGGCGTGGCAACAAAGCGTGGCCGAGATCAAAGCGGCTGCGCCCCGGACCGACTTCGTGTTCACGCACAATTATCAACTCGCGGCCGAACTGGCCTATTACTGGCCCGGCGAGCGGATCCCGGTACACATCGCAAGCTTCGGGCAGCGCCGCTACAACCAGCACGATCTCTGGCCCGGGCTCGAAAGCGAAATGGGCCGCGACGGTCTCTATGTCAGCGATTCGACCAATCTGCCGGAAATGTTCACGAAGGCCTTCGCCTCATGCGGCGAGGCGAAGCCGGTGGAAGTCAAAAACGGCAAGGGAGAACGGATCAGGACGCTCTATTTCCGGGTCTGCAAAAACTATCGGGACAACGACGTCTGGTTGCCGCCGGTGGGGTATTAGGGAACCAGCAGGGCCGACGGGTACAAGGGCACGGCACGCCGTGCCCCTACGATGTCTTGAATAACCACGATGGGTCTCTCGCCTACAAAGGCCGCCGGGCTAGTTGGCCAGCAGCGTTTGGAGCATCGGTCATGGGTAGGGGCACGGCGCGCCGTGCCCTCGGTTATTCCACCGCGTAGAAATTACTGTCCAGGCTGCCGAAATACACCGCCTTGTTGTCGACGACGGGCGAACTTCTGATGGCCTTCTCGGTCCGGTAACGCCACTTCATGGCGCCGGTCTTGCGATCGAGGGCGTACAAATGGCCGTCGTAGCTGCCTACGTAGACCATGGTGTCGGTGACCGCAGGCGAGGACGAGACCCAATCGCGGGTCTTGTATTTCCATACCGGACGCCTGTCATCTGCGCCGATCGCATAGATGAAGCCGTCGTGACTGCCGAAATAGAGGACGCCGTCGTCCAGGGCCGCGGTCGAAGAGATCTTGGCCCCGGTCGTGAAGCGCCAGACTTCCTGTCCGGTGCGCGTGTTGATCGAGAACAGAACGCCGGAGTCGCTGCCGACGTAGACTCGCTCCTCGCCCAGGGTCGGCGAGGAAGACACCGGCCAATCGGTCCGGAAGCGCCAGTTCTCCTGTCCGGTATCTACACCCACGGCATAGAGGTAGCCGTTGGCCGTCCCTACGTAAATCGTCTTGCGGTCACATGCGGGTGAGGTATAGATCGCGCCACCCAGGTCCAATGCCCAACGCTCGTTGCCGGTCGTGATGTCGACGGCGTGCAGCCGGCCCTTGGCGTCACCGAAGTAGACCATCTTACCGGCCAACACGGGCGAGGAATGGATCGCGCCGGCGGCCTGAAAACGCCAACGCTCCTGACCGGTCTTGGTATCGACGGCGAAAAAGACGCCCTTTTGATTGCCGAAGAACACCGTATCGGAAGAAGCGGCAGGCGATGCCTCGATCGAGGCATCGGCGCGGAACCGCCAACGCGTGACGCCGGACTGCCGATCGACGGAATAGAGATAGCCGTCGTCACTGCCGAAGACCACGAGGTCGCCCATGAGCACGGGTGAGGATTTGACGGCGCCGCCGGTGTCCACACGCCACGCCAACCGCTTGAGCTTGTCGACGCCGTAGACGTCGTAGCGCCCGCTGTGCCGGGCATCCGCATGGAACATGGCTCCGGGCCCGGCGCAACCACCGACCGCGAGCCCGCACAATAGAATAAGGAATGCTCTCTTCACGATTCGCCTCCGGAAGACTTGTCGTCACAAGTGTCGGCGATTACGTATGAAAGTTTAGGCGGGGCGTTACAAGTTCCAAACATTGTAGGTTGGGCTGAATGCAATGAAGCCCAACAATCCGAAGCGCGAGGCACATCCATGTTGGGCTTCGTGCCTCAGCCCAACCTACGGCTACAGCAGAACCCGTTCGATGCCGCCTTTCAACACCTTCTGCGCGAATGCGTCCTGCCAACCCTCGCCAAGGTGGTTCTTGGCCAGCTCGACGACCATGTAAGTGGTCTCGAGTCCGGTCTCGTCGGCATAACGGGACAAGCCCTGCTGGCATGCCGGGCAGGAGGTCAGAAGCTTGACCTGACCGGTGTCGGTCCGCTCCTCGCCCGTCAGTTTCCGGATACCCTTATGGAGTTCCTCGGCCTTGCGGAAGCGGACCTGGTCGGCGATATCGGGACGAGAGACGGCAAAGGTGCCGGCCTCGCCGCAACAACGATCGGACAGGGTCACCGGCTTACCCATGAGACTCGAGACCACGTTGATGGGGTCGCGGGTCTTGATCGGCGTGTGGCAGGGGTCGTGATAGAGATACTGCACGCCCCCGACGCCCTGCATCGAGACGCCCTTGTCCTGCAGGTATTCGTGAATGTCGAGTAGCCGGCAACCCGGGAAGATCTGCTCGAATTCATACTTCAGGAGCTGGTCCATACACGTGCCGCAGGACACGATGACGGTACGGATGTCGAGATAGTTCAACGTGTTCGCGACACGATGGAACAGGACCCGGTTGGCCGTCGTGATGTGGCGGCCCTTCTGCTCGTCGCCGGCCGAAATCTGCGGATAGCCGCAACACAGGTAACCGGGCGGCAATACGGTTTGGGCGCCGGATTCGTATAGCATGGCGAGCGTGGCGAGACCGACCTCGCTGAACAGGCGCTCCGAACCGCAGCCCGGGAAGTAGAACACGGCCTCCGCTTCTTCACTTGCCTCGGGATTGCGCAGGATCGGAACGAACTTGTCGTTTTCGATCCCGAGCAGGGCCCGAGTCGTCTTGGCGGGGACGTGTGCCGGCAAGGGTCGTTTGACGAAATGCACGACCTGGGCGGTGACCTTGGGCGGTTCGACGGTCGGCCCGGGCTGATCCTTGGACTTGCCGGGATGGAACCACTTGTACAGACGATGGCCCATTCGTTGCGCCTTGAAGCCCCACTGGATCATGGTCTTGCGCATGAGGCGGATGGCGTCCGGATCCGTCGCGTTGAGATAGGCCATGGCGAGCCGTGTGCCGAGCGCGGGCTTGCGCCGGCCGCGACCGGCGAGGATGCGGCGCATCAGGATCGATACGTCACCGAAATCGATGTCGACCGGGCAGGCCGGCTGGCAACGGTGACAGACCGTACAATGGTCGGCGACGTCGCCCATGGCGTCGAAATGCTGCAACGAAATCCCGCGCCGAGTCTGTTCCTCATAGAGGAAGGCCTCGATGATCAGACCCGTAGCCAGGATCTTGTTGCGTGGCGAGTACGGCAGATTGGCCCGCGGCACGTGGGTCGTACAGACGGGTTTGCACTTGCCGCAGCGCAGGCAGTGACGGATCTCGTCGTTCAACGCGCCGAGTTCGCTCTCTTCGAGGATCAAGGCCTCCTGTTGCAGCAAACGCAGTGAGGGCGTGTAGGCGCGATCCAGTCCCGATCCCGCCAGGAGCTTGCCGCGATTGAAGCGTCCTTCGGGGTCGATGGCCTGCTTGTACGCCGCGAAACGTTCGATGACGTCGCTGTCGAGATACTGCATCTTGGTCAGGCCGATGCCGTGCTCACCCGAGATCACACCGCCGAGCGATGTCGCCAGGGCCATGACCTGGTCGACGATGCGTTCGGCCTCCTGCAGCATGGCGTAGTCGTTCGAGTTGACCGGGATATTGGTATGTACGTTACCGTCGCCGGCATGCATGTGCAGCGCGACGAACAGGCGGCTGGAACGAACGTCGGCGTGCAGTTCGTCCAGACGCCGATGCACGCGATCGAACGCGCGACCGGCAAAGATCTCCTTAAGCGGACGTTCGACGGACTTGCGGAACGAGATCCTGATGCGGCGCCGGCGCAGGAGCGTGATCAGCGGATCGTTCTCCGAGCCGTCTCCGGGCGTCAGTCCGAGCTTGGCGGCCAAGTCGCCGCCGGGCGCATCGAGGAATTCCAGGGCACCGGACCAGAGCGCCCGCGTGGATTGCAGCAGGGCGGCGGCGGCATTCAATTTGCCGGCCATGATCTCCTGATCAAACTCTGCGGCGTGGTCACGATCGATGTCGCCGACGAGACGCGTGGAGACGTAGTCCTCGAAGACTTCGACCATGCGGATCTTGTTGCTGATCGACTGGACGATATTGATGCGCTCGATGCCCTCGCCGTATTCGACCAGACGCTCGATCGGAATCACCACGTCTTCGTTGATCTTAAAGGCGTTGGTATGGGCGGCGATCGCGGCCGTACGGGCGCGATCCTTCCAGAACCGCTGGCGGGCCTCGGCGGAAACGGCAATAAAACCCTCGCCGTCGCGCTGATTGGCGAGCCGTACGATCTCGGAACAAACGGCCGCCACGCGATCCTCGTCGTTGCCCGCGATATCGGCGATCAGTACGACCTTGGGCCAGCCGGGGCGCGGCGCCTTGGTGCTGTAGTTCACGGCGCGGATATAGCGCTCGTCCAGATGTTCAAGGCCTGCGAGATCGATGCCTTCGATCCCGCCGATGTGATCGCGGATCGCCACGATGGCCGATACCGCGGGGGCCAGATCGTCGCCGAAGAACTCCAGACAGACCGTCCGCGTGCAGGCATGCCGCTCGTGAAGAATGAAGACGGCGGACGTGATCAGGCCGTCGCAGCCTTCCTTCTGGATGCCCGGCAGACCGCCCAGGAATTTGTCGGTGACGTCCTTGCCGAGCCCCTGTTTGCGGAACAGTTGTCCCGGCAACTCCAGGGTCTCGGGCGCGGCGATCGGCGTGACGCCGTCGGCGGCGAAGCGATGGATCCGAAAGACGACCGTCGCCTCGTCGTGGATCTTACCGAGGTTGTGTCCGATGCGCTCGACCTCGATCCACTCGGAGTTCGGCGTGACCATACGCCAGGACAGCAGGTTGTCGATCGTGGTCCCCCACAGCACGGCCTTCTTGCCGCCGGCGTTCATGGCGACGTTGCCGCCGATCGTCGAGGCGTCCTGGGAGGTCGGGTCGACGGCGAACACGAGGCCGTGCTCGGCCGCGCGTTCCGAGACCCGACGGGTCACGACGCCGGCTTCGGCACGGATCGTGGGGACCTTGTCGCTACGGCCTTCGACCTCCCGCCAGACTACCGGACCCAGGCCCTCGAGCTTTTCGGTATTGAGGACGAGACTGTCGGCGTGCAACGGAATCGCGCCGCCCGTATAGCCGGTGCCGCCCCCACGCGGGATGATAGTGAGCCCGAGTTCGATCGCGGACGCCACGACCCGTTGAAGCTCCGCCTCGCTGTCCGGAGACACGACCACGAGGGGCAGTTCGACACGCCAGTCGGTCGCATCCGTGCTGTGCGAGACGCGCGCCATGCCGCCGAAATCGATATTCCGGGCATGCGTGGCGCGGGCCATGGCGTGACGGATGCGCTGCCTTTGCGCGGCGAGGCCGGACAGCCATTCCTCGAAGGCGTTGACGGCCTCGCGGCAGGCCGCGACCAGTTCCAGGGTGCGCGGATTCTTTTCGGAACGCGCCACGATCTGATCGAGGCGATGATGCAGGGCGCGGGTCAGCGATTGCCAGCGCCGTGCATTGGCGACGAGGTCGTCCTGAATATACGGGTTGCGGCTGATGACCCACATATCGCCGAGCACCTCGAACAGCATGCGCGCAGAACGGCCGGTGCGACGGGCGCCGCGCAGCTCGTCGAGGATGTCCCACATCTCCCGCCCCAGGAAGCGCGTAACGATCTCCTGGTCCGAAAAGGACGTGTAATTATAGGGAATTTCGCGAATTCTATGGGCGGACATAAAACCGAGGGTCTGAAGATTATGCGATTCCGGCCGATGATTTCATCGATACCGGTAAACTGCCGTGAGTCTAGCACGAGCACCGTGCAGATTCATTATTAGCGTGGGCGGATACGACCTTGACTGACGAACATATGCAAAATCCGGCGTCGGATATCGGCGCCAGCGAAGCGATGAAGCTCGAGCCCATCGCGTCCTTGAAGGCCGAGCAGGTTCAGGAACTGCTGGCCGACACTCACGTAGAGAAGATCGCGGCCGGCCGATACCTGTTTCGCGAAGGCGATCTCGACGATCGCGCGGTGTATCTGTTGCGCGGCCAGGTAGAGATTGCGAACCAGGCGGGCACCCCGGCGCGCATCATCACCGGCGGGACGACCGAGGCCTGCCATCCGCTGGCCGACGACAAGCCTCGTCAAGTCACCGCCATGGCCGTGACGCCGGTCGAGATTCTCTGCGTGGACCGGCAGAAGCTGGATGTCATGCTGAGCTGGGGCCAGATCTCGGCGCCCGAAGACGAAGTCATCATGTGCGAAGAGGGCATCGTCTGCATCAACAAGGCCGACTGGCTGCAAACGATGTCGCGCTCGCCGACCTTCAGGAACCTGCCGGTCACGAACATCGAGGCCCTGCTCGACCGCCTCGAACCGATGTTCGTTAAATCCGGCCAGCTCATCATCCGCCAGGGCGATCCGGGCGACTATTTCTATATGATCGAGAACGGCGTCGCGCTCGTAACCCGCAATCCCGACGACGACGAAGACTCGGTCGAGATGGCCGAACTCGGGCGCGGCACTTCGTTCGGCGAGGCGGCCCTGTTATCCGACCAGCCACGTAACGCTACGATCACGATGATGAGCGACGGCATCCTGTTGCGGCTGTCCAAGCAGGACTTCATCAAACTCCTCAGGGAACCCACGCTCCAATGGCTCGAGTTCGAAGAGGCGTTGCAGCGCGTGGCAACCGGCAAGGCCACATGGATCGATGTCCGTACGCCGTCCGAGTGCAGCCATCGTCATCTGCCCCTTTCCATCAACATCCCGATGCGCGATCTTCACAAACGTGCCCGTGAGCTGGATCCCAAGCGCGAGTACATCTGCGTCTGCCAGACCGGCCGCAGGGCTTCGGCGGCATCCTTCGTACTGAAACAGTACGGCCTGCGCGCAAGCATTCTGAAGGACGGCATGAACAACCCCGACATCAAGCTTTAGCGATCAACACGCGCCGAAGGGCGCGTCGCCGCGTCCGCGCCATTCCGTCCACCGCGCTTTTCCGGCTACTTCCACCGTACGCCGCAACGCTTGCGGCGTAATTTGTCTATCAGGACTCCTTTATTTCAAGCCCGCTCGGGCATTTGCAGTTCTGTCGGCGAAGACGGATAATTCCCTCTATCCTTTTCCCGCCTGTGCGCGCCACGGGCCTGACGACAAGAACGCTATGAGCCAAGACCTGAAATCGGCCGCGCTGGCATATCACGCCGAGCCCGAGCCCGGCAAAATCGCCATCTCCATCACCAAATCCTGCCAAACGCAAGACGACCTGCGTTTGGCATACACCCCCGGCGTCGCCCAGCCGGTGCGCGCCATCGCCGAGGATGCCAGCAACGCCTATCGCTATACGGCCAAAGGCAACCTCGTCGCGGTGATCACGGACGGGACCGCCGTGCTCGGACTCGGCAACGTAGGCGCCCTGGCCGGCAAGCCCGTCATGGAGGGCAAGGCGGTCCTGTTCAAGAAGTTCGCCGACATCGACGTCTTCGATATCGAGGTCGAAGCCAAATCGCCCGAAGCCTTCATCGATACCGTCACGGCCATCGCACCGACATTCGGCGGCATCAACCTGGAGGACATCGCCGCGCCGCATTGTTTCGAGGTTGAACGTATCCTGAGCGAGCGTCTCGACATCCCGGTCTTCCACGACGACCAGCACGGTACCGCCATCATCATCGCCGCCGCCCTGATCAACGCCATGGAGCTGCAGGGCAAGGCCATGGAACGTTGCAAGATCGTCTGCCTCGGCGCCGGCGCTGCGGGACTGGCATCGATGAAGCTCCTGATCTCATTGGGCGCCAAGCGGGAGAACATCCGCCTCGTCGATCGCGGCGGCGTGATCCACCACGGTCGCGACGATCTCAACGTTTATAAACAACCCTACGCCGTGCACACGGACGAGCGGAGGCTTGCCGACGCCATGAACGGCGCCGACGTCTTCGTCGGCGTTTCGGGGGCCAACCTGGTCTCCGCCGCCATGGTCGAGAGCATGGCCGAAAACCCGATCGTGTTCGCGCTCAGCAATCCGGACCCCGAGATCGATCCGGCGCTGGCGCTGTCCGTATCGCCCAATTTGGTCATGGCCACCGGGCGTAGCGACTATCCGAACCAGGTCAACAACGTACTCGGTTTCCCGTTCCTGTTCCGGGGGGCTCTCGACGTACGCGCGTCGGCGATCAACGAACCCATGTTGCTGGCGGCCGTGCACGCGCTGGCGGCGCTCGCCCGCGAGCCGGTGCCCCAGGAGGTTCTGAGGGCTTACAACCTCGAGCATCTCGAGTTCGGCCGCGACTACATCATTCCGAAACCGCTGGATCCCAGGCTGATCGACCGGGTGCCTCCGGCGGTCGCCTATGCGGCGGTTCAATCCGGGGTTGCCCGTCTGCCCTACCCCGACAGTTATCCACGGCTGGACAACATGGAACTGGCGACTGCATGACCCAGACCCGCTCCAGCCATATACGTCTCAGTACCTTCCCACAATAAACGCGAATAGAAGGGGGTCTCCATGAGGAAAATCACGATCGTAGGGGCTGGCCGGGTAGGAGAATCCACCGCGCAGGCGGTCGCGCACGCGGAACACGTGCATGAAATCGCGCTGATCGACATTCGTCCCGGCGCGGCGGCGGGCACGGCGCTCGATATCCAGGAATCGGGCAAGATGTTCCGTTTCGATACCCGTCTCGTGGGCAGCCACGAGAACAGCGTCATGGAAGGCTCCGACCTGATCGTCATCACGGCGGGCCTGCCCCGCAAACCGGGCATGTCGCGCTCAGACGTTCTCGACGCGAACCTCGAAGTCATCCTGGGCCTGGTGCCCGACGTCAAGCGCTACGCGCCGGACGCCAAGGTCATCATGGTCACGAATCCCGTCGACATCATGACGTATGCGTTCCGCAAGGCCATCGGCTGGGACCGCAACCGGGTCTTCGGCTTGGCCGGTGTACTCGACGCGGCGCGCATGGCCGCCTTCATCGCTATGGAGACGGGCTATTCGATCAAGGACATCGCGACGATGGTGCTCGGCGGACACGGCGACTCCATGGTGCCGATGACGCGTTTCACGACCATCAGCGGCATCCCGATCTCGCACTTCCTCGAACCGCCGGTTATCGAGAAGATCATCGACCGGACGCGCCAGGGGGGCGCGGAGATCCTGGCCCTCAAGCAGACCAGCAGCGCGAACGATTCGCCCGCGGCCGCCATCACGGTCATGATCGACGCCATGGTCCATAACCGTAAGCGCATCCTGCCCTGCGTCGCGCATCTGGACGGTGAATACGGCGAAAAGGACATCGCGATCGGTGTACCGGTCGTGCTCGGCGTGGAGGGCGTTCAGGACATCATCGAGCTGGAGCTGAACCCGGTCGAAAAGGCCATGTTCCAGAAATCCACGGAGCAGGTCCGCCAGGACCTCGCCTCGATCGACTTCGAGGCGAAGATTCGCTCCTAATTCAGGACTCGCTCCCCCGACAGCCTGATCAGAAAAGCTGTTCGGGGGCGATCTCGGGCGCCGGCTGGTCGTCGCCCTGCCCGGTCTGCTCTGCGGTCGGCTTGGCGACGTGGGCGAATTCCTTGGGCACGAACCGCGAACGGAACGTCTCGAAGATCGCGTCGCGCTGGTGACTGTCCGCCAACAGGCCGCTGCGCGGGTCGATGCGCACGGTCACGAGTCCCTTGGGCCGGACGAGCGATCGCTCCGGCATGTCCTTGAGCGCCGCGGACATATACGAAATCCACATCGGCAGCGCGGCCCTGGCGCCGGTCTCGTACCGGCCCATCGAGCGCACCTGATCGAATCCCACCCAACACACGGCAACCAGATCCTGGTTGAAGCCGGAGAACCAGGCGTCGACCTGGTCGTTGGTCGTCCCCGTTTTGCCCGCGAGGTCATGGCGACCCAGGCTTCTGGCGCGACGACCGGTACCGTGTTGAATCACGTCCCGCAGCATCGAGTTCATGAGGTAGTTGTTCTCCGGCGTCATGATTCGCGGCGCCTTGGGCGGCGTGAGATTCAGATCGGCCGAAGCCGCATCCGGACGCGTCGCGGCAGCGGCGTTCTTCTCGGCCTCCTCGCAGGACTCCGGACAGGCTACGGCGGGGCGTGCGTTGAACAGCACCTGGCCGTCGGGACCGAGAATCTGCTCGACGAGGTAGGACTGAACCCGGAAACCGCCGTTGGCCAAGGCGCTGTATGCGCCTGCCAGTTGCATGGGCTGCGCGACGCCGGAACCGAGCGCGAGCGATAGATTTTCCGGCAGCCTGTCGCGCTCGAAGCCGAATTTCTCCGCATAGTCGATGACGAAGGGCGCGCCGATCGAGCGCAACAACCGGATCGACACCAAGTTGCGGGAATGGATCAAGGCCTCGCGCAGACGAGTCGGGCCAAAGAACTTGCCGCTGTAATTCTCGGGCCGCCAGGCGCTTTCAAGACCCGGATCGTCGAACACGACCGGCGCGTCGTTGATCAAAGAGGCCGCCGTGTAGCCCTTTTCCAGCGCCGCGGAATACAGGAACGGCTTGAAGTTGGATCCCGGCTGGCGATAAGCCTGCGTGACCCGGTTGAACTTGCTGCGTCTGAAGTCGTAACCGCCGACCAATGCAAGCACCGCGCCGTCACGGGGATTCAGCGACACCATCGCGCCTTCGACCTCGGGCAGTTGCGCGAGCCGCCACTGATGGTTGACGCGGCGAAGGAAGATGATGTCGCCGACCTTGAGGATATCCCCGGCGAGCTCAGGCTTCGGCCCCATATGATTGATGTCGATGTACGGATTGGCCCATTTGAGCCCCGACCATTCGATGTCCGCCGTCTCCCCGTCGCTCAGATAGACGCTGACCGCCTGATCATCGACAAAGGTCACGATCCCTTTGTACAGCCCCCCGAAGGCGGCGATGTTCGATAAGGCCTTCTTCCAATCCGCGGGCTCCTGCAGGGAACCCAGATCGACATGATGCTCGACGCCGCGGAAGCCATGACGCTCGTCGTAGGAATGCAGGTCCTTGCGCAACGCCTGTTCGGCGGCCGTCTGCAAGCGCGAATCCAAGGTGGTCACGACCTGGTAGTTTCCGGTGTACGCGTCCTTGCCGTAACGTTCGACCATGAAGGCGCGCGCCATCTCGGCGGCGTAATCCGCCTCCACGTCGATCGCGAGACCATGCAGACGGGACTGATCGTGATACGCGATCGCCTCCTGATAGGCCTCCTGCGAGATATAGCCCAGTTCACGCATGCGGCGCAGGACGTAGTTCCGTCGTTGCGTCGCGCGCGTCCGGTTGGCGATCGGGTTGTAAAGCGACGGCGCCTTCGGCAGGCCGGCAATCATGGCCATCTGTGCAAGGTTCAGATCCTTGACGTCCAGCCCATAGTAAACGTTGGCTGCGGCGGCCACGCCGTTGGCGCGGTTGCCGAGATAGATCTTGTTCAGATAGAGTTCGAGGATCTGTTCCTTCGTGAATTCGTGCTCCATCTTGAGCGAAAGAAAGATCTCGTTGAGTTTGCGCAAATAGGTCTTTTCACGGCTCAGGAAGAAGTTGCGCGCGACCTGCATCGTGATCGTGCTGCCGCCCTGACTCTTCTTGCCGGTCAGGACCAGGTTCCACGCTGCACGCATGATGCCCTGATAATCGACCCCCGGATGTTGGTAAAAGCGGTCGTCCTCAGCCGCCAGGAAGGCCTTGACCAGCCGATCGGGAATCTGTCTGAACGCCAGAGGCTGGCGTTTGACCTCACCGTACTCGGCCATGAGTTTGCGGTCGTGAGTCAGGACGCGCAACGGGACCTGCATGCGAATATCGCGCAAAGCCTCCGCCGTGGGCAGATCGGCGCGCAAATAATAATAGCTTGCGATAACGGCGCCGCCGCCGACCACACCGACCAACAGCACCGCGCGCAACACAAACAGCGATAGTCTTCGCAGAAATTTCATAGAGGTCCGGGTATCACTAGGCATCTCCCTTTCGGAAGGCGATCTATCTTGCCTTCTATTCGCGTCCAAGGGTAGCCTACGGGGGTCCAAATATTGTCTTCATCATATAGAGCGTCCGGGACTCGCGTTCCTGGAGCGAACAAAACGCCGTCATCATCCGGGACATTCCGCCGCTAAGCGAGGGGAATGGTTACACAGAATCGGCCCCGATGCATCCGTCCTTAATCAAGCCGGCTGCAATGACGACGAAAGCGTTCGCGTTATTTTGACCCCGTCACAATTAATCAAATACTCCTCAAGTTATTACGCGCACTTGCCGCCATGGTGATTTAGATACGCAGGGTATAGATCCCGTTCCCGGCACGGCGCAAATTGATCGATAAAGGCCGTGATTCGGACGCTTGGGGATCATATCGATTTGGTTGCATTGCCATGCAATTCGTGAGAAACAGTGGGTGGAATCAAGCAGGTGTTTAATTCAACGGGTCCAATGTCAATTTCCAGGAACGCTCCTGAATCAGCCGTGGTCTTGGTGAGTCCGACGCTTCGCGCTTCGTCGGACACCTTTCCTAAAACCGCCGACGCGATTCGCCTTGTGGCCGTCGCCGAACGCAAAGGATAAGCAAGTGTCCCTTTTCAATAGATCCTCATCCTCCTTGATCGGACTGGATATCAGTTCTACGGCCGTCAAGCTGCTCGAGTTGTCCCAGAGCGGCGACCGCTATCGCGTCGAGGCCTATTCGGTGATCCCTCTCCCCGCCAACAGCGTCGAGGAGAAGAACATCACCGACGTAGACGCCGTCGGCAACGCGATCAAACGTGCCGTGCAGAAGTCAGGCACGCGCACCAAGAACACAGCCGTCGCCGTCGCGGGCTCGGCAGTCATCACCAAGATCATCACGCTGCCGGCGAACTTGACCGACGACGAAATGGCCGACCAGATCAACCTCGACGCCGATCAGTACATCCCCTATCCGCTCGAGGAAGTCAGTCTCGATTTCGAAGTCCTGGGGCCGTCCGAAAAAGTGCCCGAGGCCGTGGATGTGTTGCTCGCCGCCTCGCGTAGTGAAAACGTCGATATCCGGGTGGCGGCCGCCGAGCTCGGCGGTTTGACGACCAAGATCGTCGACGTCGAGGCGTTCGCAATCGAGTCCGCGTTCAATCTGCTGCGGGATCAGCTCCCGGATAACGGGGTCGGCAAAACGATCGCCGTTATCGACGTCGGCGCCACGATGACGACGCTGAGCGTTTCGCATGATTTCAAGGTGATCTATACGCGTGAGCAGGTCTTCGGCGGAAAACAGTTGACCGAGGAGATCATGCGCCGTTACGGTCTGACCTATGAAGAAGCCGGCCTAGCCAAGAAGCAGGGCGGTCTTCCCGACAATTACGAATCGGAGGTCTTGAGGCCCTTTGTCGACGCGATGGTGCAACAGGCGAGCCGTTCGCTGCAATTCTTTTTCTCGTCGAGCCAGTTCAACACGGTCGATCATATCGTTCTTGCGGGCGGATGTTCGGCCATTCCCGGCGTCGACGGTATGATCGAAGACAAGCTCGGCGTGGCCACGTCCATTGCCAATCCGTTCGCCAATATGTCGCTGTCCTCCAAGATCAACGCCGACTCGATCAAGGCCGACGCCGCGGCGATGATGATCGCTTGCGGCCTCGCCCTGAGGAGGTTTGGTTAAACCATGACCCGCATCAACCTACTACCCTGGCGAGAAACGCTTCGCAAAGAGCGTCAAAAACGCTTCTTTATCGCGATGGGTTCGGCCTCTGCCGCGATGGCGCTGATCGTGTTTGCGATCCATCTGTTCGTCGGCGGGCAGATCGAATACCAGAACAAGCGCAATAACTTTATCAAATCGGAAATCAATAAGGTCGACTCCAAGATCCGTCAGATCAAGGACATCGAGAACGAAAAGGCACGTCTGCTTGCGCGCATGAATATCATTCAGCAATTGCAGACCCAGCGCCCCGAAATCGTTCACGTATTTCAGGAACTCGCCAAGCGTCTGCCTGAAGGCGTTTATCTGACGGGCGCCGAGGAGCAGGGCGGCTCATTGGTGTTGTCCGGCGTCGCCCAGTCGAACGCCCGTATTTCCGCCTTCATGAGACAGCTTGATCTGTCCGACTGGTTTAAGTCGCCGCGACTCGAGGTCATCCAAGCCGACGATAAGGACGCGGTCAGAACCAGTCACTTCAAGCTCGCCGTGAACATCGTCAAACAAGAACCGGTTTCGGAAGGACAGAGCTAATGAACATCGATTTTTCAGCACTGAAAAATATCGATCCGCGCGACGTCTCCCGGTGGCCGCTGGCACTTCGGATCGCGGCAATCGTCGCCGCAAGCGTATTAGTCCTGGCCGCCGGTATTTGGTTCGATACCACCAGTCAGTACGATCTCCTCGAGGCGGCGACCAAGAACGAGACCGAGCTGAAGCAGACCTTCAAGATCAAGCAGCACAAGGCGTCCAATCTGCCGGCCTATATCACGCAAATGGAGGAGATGAAGAAATCCTTCGGCGCGATGCTGCGGCAGTTACCCAGCAATACCGAGGTCGCCGAATTGTTGCTCGATATCTCGCAAACCGGCATGCAGGCGGGCCTGGAATTCGAGTTGTTCAAACCCGAAAATGAGATTCCGGCCGAGTTCTACGCGGAGTTGCCGATCAAGATAAAGGTGTCCGGCCATTATCACGAGTTCGGAAAATTCGTCAGCGACATCGCTTCGCTTTCGAGAATCGTGACTTTGCAGGATTTCAAGATCGAACCCGCGGCGACCAAAACTGCGGGCCCCAATACGGCGAAGAATTTGTTGATTATGTCATTGACCGCGAAGACCTATCGCTACCTGGACGAAAACGAGATTCAGGGGCAATAAACCATGCATGCGTCATATTCCGTTTTCGATATCCTCGGACCCCGTTCGTTCCTTTCGTCGGCATGGCGTCGCTTGCTGCCGTTGTTCGCGGTAGCGGCATTGTCAGGCTGCAGCCAAAGCGGACTGGAAGACCTTGAACAGTTCATCAACCAAGCTCGCATGGAGAAAGGTTCGGTCACCCCGCTACCCAAATTCAAGCCGGCTGAGACCTTTATCTACACCGCGTACGACAGCCGCGATCCGTTCCGCAACTGGCAACTCGAATCGTTGGAGGATCTCGCGAAAAACGGTTCCGGGCACGGTTTGCAACCGGATACCAAGCGCCCTCGAGAGAAGCTCGAGAATTTCCCTCTGGACTCCTTGCATCTTCGTGGCACACTGGAGATCGGCGAGGTCAGATGGGCATTGATCGGCAGCCCCGACAACATCGTATATAAAGTCAAAACGGGGAATCACCTGGGCCGCAACTTCGGCAGGATCGATTCGATCAAGGAAGACACGATTCATCTGACTGAGATCGTATCCGACGGCCTGGGAGGCTGGCAGGAACGCAAGTCGACACTTACTTCGAAAAGTGAATGATCATGTGGCAGACAGTTTCGAGCGTAAGCGCTCTGCACAAGACAAAACGGCAATTTTCATTAAAGGGCTTCATGATGACTGGAAATGTACGAACGCTGATCACGACTCCCTGGCGAGGTCATTTCTTAGGCATTTTGGTCATGCTCCTCGCCATGCCGGGCATCGTGATGGCCGCGACGGCCGCCGACGACAAGGTGTTGAGGACACTCGACCAGATTCATTTCGCAACGCTTCCCGACAAACGGGTCGAAATCCGCCTCGGCATGACGGGACAGCCGCTGTCCAAGGCGCCGTTGTCTTTCAGCATCGATCGCCCCGCGCGCATTGCGCTTGATTTGCCCGAGACCGCGAGCACGCTCGAGCGCCGTCAGGACATCGGGATGGGTCAGGTGCGCAGCGTCAACGTGGTGTCTGCCAAGGGCCGCACCCGCGTCGTGATCAATCTCGACAACACGATGCCCTATGAAACCAGGCTCATGGACAACGAACTCGCCGTCATTCTAGGCGCCGGCGACACCGACACTGTTTCCGCACCGGTCAGCACCCCTGCGTCCAGCGCGTCGGCTGAAACGGAAAGCGCTCCTACCTTCGCGACGACCGATGTCGAGCAGCCGGCCGTCATTTCAAAGGTGGACTTCCATCGCGGCAAAAACGGCGAAGGCCTGATCACGATCGAGCTGCCGGATTCCAATATCGCCGCGAACGTGCATGACGAGGGCGACAAGATCATCGTCGATTTCGCTCGCGCCCGCTTGAATTCGGACCTCGAACGGCGCCTCGACGTCGTCGACTTCGCGACCATCGTGCATCAGATCGACAGTTTCAATCGTCCTCAGGGCGCCCGCATCATCGTAACGGCCCCGGGTCCGCACGAACACCTCGCCTATCAAGCCGACCGCGAGTTCACGCTGGAGGTCAAGAAGAAGGTCGTGGATGCGAAGACGGAGGCCGAAGAGAGTTACAAGGGTGATCGTCTGTCGCTGAATTTCCAGGACATCGACGTGCGCGCGGTACTTCAGATCATCGCCGACTTCACGAAGACCAACCTCGTGACGAGCGACTCGGTAACCGGCAAGGTCACACTACGGTTGCAGAACGTACCCTGGGATCAGGCGCTGGCGCTGATCCTGAAGGCGAAGGGCCTGGCCAAGCGCGACATGGGTAACGTCATCCTGGTCGCGCCGGCCGAGGAGATCGCGAAGCGCGAGAAACAGGAATTCGAGGCCAAGAAGCAGGTCGAGGACCTCGCTCCTCTGCACTCGGCCCTGATCCATATCAATTACGCCAAGGCCGAGGACATCGCATCCCTGCTCAAGGCCAAGGAAAACACGATGCTGTCCCCGCGCGGCAACGTGACCGTCGACGACCGCACCAATGCGCTGCTGCTGAAGGACACGGCCGAGAAACTCGACGAAATCCGTAAGCTCGTCGACAAACTCGACATCCCGGTCCAACAGGTTCTGGTTGAATCCCGAATCGTCGTGGCCAATGACGATTTCAGCAAGGAACTCGGTGCTCGCTTTGGCGCCACCGGTGTCGCCAGCAAGGGCGCTAACGGAGGCATCGGTCTATCGGGATCGCTCGATGCGACGGATACGATCACCTCGTCGGCGCCGGCGCCCTTCACCATGCCCACGCTCGCCAACCGCCTCGGCGTCAACTTGCCCGCCGCCACCCCGGCCGGTCAGATCGCCCTGTCGATCCTGAGCAGCGACTACCTGGTCGATCTCGAACTGTCCGCGATGCAGGCGGAGGGTCGCGGCGAAGTGCTGTCGAACCCTCGCGTGATCACTTCGAATCAGACCGAGGCCAGAATCGAACAGGGTGTCGAAATTCCCTATCTCGAGGCGTCATCGAGCGGTGCGGCAACGGTGTCGTTCAAAAAGGCCGTTCTGAGCCTCAAGGTGAAGCCGCATATCACGCCGGACGGCCATGTCGTCATGGATCTTGCCGTCAACAAGGACAGTGTCGGCACCATTTATCAAAACGTGCCCAGCGTGAACACGCGCGAGGTCACGACCCAGGTACTGGTCAACAACGGCGAAACCATCGTACTGGGCGGCATCTACGAGCAAAACCGCCTCCATGAAGTCAGCAAGGTGCCTCTGTTGGGCGACATCCCGATCCTGGGACGGCTCTTCCAAAAAACTACCGATACGAACAACAAGGCTGAACTCCTGATCTTCGTAACGCCCAAGATCCTGAAAGAGAATCAGGCGCTGCCCCAATAAGGGTGCGGCGCAAGGGCGAATCGGTCGATAGCAATGACGGCGACACATAACTCCCTCGCGGGACGATCTACGCAAAATAAACATATGAATCAGTTTCGACAGAATGCGTATGGCAACCGCCATGTTGGAGTTTCGAGAATGGGAAAAATGATCAAGACTTTGTGGTTCTTGGGCTTCGCCGCCCTGCTCGCAGCCTGTGGCGACAACGGTAACTTCTTCACGTCGGTGGGGACCTCCAGCGCGGCGAACATGTCTCTGCTGGTCAGCTCGCCGCAGCTCGGATCCGGCAATACGACCGGCGTCACCGTCACCGCCATCGTCAAGGACGGCGGGAACCTCGTGACAGAGGGTGTCCCGGTCGTCTTTTCCGCCAGTAGCGGTGCCATGACGGTTACTCAAGGAACGACCGACGCCAGCGGCCTGGCCACCGCAACGCTGACTCCCGGCAGCGACTATACGAATCGCACGATTACGGTCTCGGCCACAACCGGCAGCGTCAGCCGCTCCACGACCGTAAGCGTCACCGGCACTTCGATCGCGATCGGCGGTGAAACAACGATCGTCCAGAACGACAGCACCGTTTTGACGGCAACGCTGACCGATTCCGAGGGCGGCGCGATCAGCGGCGTCGCCATGACGATCGGCTCCAGTCTCGGCAATACGCTGTCGGCCGCATCGCTGACGACGGATAGCCAGGGCAAAGTCAGCGTGACGGTTACCGGAACCACTGCGGGTAACGACACGATCACCTTCCAGGCAGCCGGCGTAACGGCCACCCATGCGCTGGCGGTCTCGGGCGACCAGTTTCAAATCTCGTCTCCCGCAGCGAACGTGGACGTAGCGCTGAATACCGCACAGCCGATCGTCGCGAATTGGAAGATCAGCGGCGTCGCCCAGGTCGGACAGACCATCAACTTCTCCGCAACCCGCGGAACCTTGAGCGCGACGACGGCCGTCACCGACAGCGCCGGAGACGCCACGGTCAACATCAGTTCGACCAACGCCGGCCCCTCAACCGTCACGGCCTGGGTCACGAGCGGTCCCAGCGCAACCAAGCCGATCAATTTCGTGGCGACGGTGCCCGCGACGATCAACCTGCAGACCGATAAGTCCAGCATCGGCCCGAACGATCCGGGTCAGACCAACGAACAAGCCACCCTTACGGCAACCGTTCGCGACGCCAACAACAACCTTGTCAAAGGCAAAACCGTCCGATTCTCAATCACGCAGGATATCAGTGGGGGAACACTGACCTCGGCCACGGCCGTGACGGACTCGCTCGGCAAGGCGTCGACCACCTATATTTCGTCTTCCGCCACCACGGCAAAGGACGGGGTGGTCATACAAGCGCTGGTCGACGGCACCGCCATTCAGGACACAGTCTCGCTGACGGTCGCCCAGAGTTCGCTGTTCATCAGTCTGGGAACGGGTAACGAGATCCTGGTGCCCAACGAAACGACCTATCAGCTCCCGTATTCCGTCGTACTGACAGACGCCAACGGCAATGCGGTCGCCGGTAAGGACGTCAACATTTCTGTCGAAGCGTTGGCGTATCGGAAAGGCTATTGGGGCTGGACCGGAACGGTCTGGTCGCTGTCGGGCGGTCCAACAGCCGGTGGCGAACTCACGCTTGCCTCGTCTCCATTCTACTGCGCCAATGAAGACGGAAGTCTTCCCGGCGGCATTATCAATGGCGTCCTGGACGCCGGAGAAGATTTTAACGGCAACGGTATTCTGGATCCGGGCAATGTCACGAGCACGCCGGTCACGGTAACGACGGGAACGGACGGCTCCGTTCAGTTCTCCATTACTTACGCTCAGCAATATGCGCAATGGGTCAAGGTAAAGTTGACTGCGTCCCGGCTTGTCGCCGGTACGGAATCTCTTGCCACATCCACTTTCTGGCTGCCGATAGCGGGCAGCGATATTGCGTCCGAGACGTCGGCCCCTCCGGGTCAGATCAGCCCGTTCGGAACAAGCACCACCTGTAGCGACACCCTGTAACGGCAGACCACGCAGCCATCGAAGAAGGGCAGGTCCGGGGATCTGCCCTTCGCCGTTATATCTCTGGCATAATGAGTCCCCATGGACGGGGACAAGAACATTATCCTTGTCGGTCTCATGGGGGCCGGCAAGACCACGATCGGCAAACGCCTGGCGAGCACGCTCGGCATGGAGTTCGTCGACAGCGATCATGAAATCGAGCGTCGCACCGGCGCCGATATCCCCTGGATATTCGATATCGAGGGCGAAGAAGGCTTTCGCCGCCGCGAGCGTGACGTCATTGCCGATATCTGTCAAAGACCCGGCGTCGTGCTCGCCACCGGAGGCGGCGCCGTCCTCGACGAAACCAATCGCCGGAACCTTCGCGACAGCGGCACGGTAATCTATCTCTGCGCATCGGTGGACCAGATCTATCGCCGCATCTCGCGCAGCACGCATCGTCCTTTATTGCGTTGCGAGGACCCGAAACAGCGGCTTCGGGACCTGCTCCGGGTCCGGGACCCGCTCTATCGCGAGGTGGCGCACCACGTCATCATCACCGATCAGCACAGCGTTCAACATATGGTCCGCCAGATCATGCGCCAAATACGGCCCGATAATCGTAAGTCGAGGGCCGTATCATGAGCGCCTCCCTGCGCCACCGTCTCGATGTGGATCTCGGCTCCAGAAGCTATCCGATCTACATCGGCGAAGGTCTGCTCGACGATCCCGCCTACCTGCATCCGCACATCGGCGGACGGCAGGTCATGATCGTCAGCAACGAGACCGTCGCCCCGCTCTATCTGGACCGCTTGCTGGCGAACCTTCAGGGCTACGATTGCGTCAGCCATCTGCTTCCGGACGGCGAGCGTTTCAAGGATCTGGCTCATTGGCAAACGATACTGGACGCGCTGCTGGGCGCGCGATTCGACCGCGGTTCGACCGTAATCGCACTGGGCGGCGGCGTCGTCGGCGATATGGCGGGTTTCGCCGCAGCCTGCTACCAACGCGGCGTCGGATTCATCCAGGTGCCGACCACCCTGCTCTCCCAGGTCGATTCGTCGGTCGGCGGTAAGACCGGCGTTAACCACCCGCTGGGCAAGAACATGATTGGTGCCTTCTATCAGCCGCAGTGCGTAATCGCCGATACCGAGGTCTTGAATACCCTGGACGACCGCCAGCTCAGCGCAGGCCTTGCCGAGGTCATCAAGTACGGGTTGATCCGCGACGCCGGATTTTTCGGCTGGCTCGAACACAATATGTCGGCGCTGCTGAACCGCGACGCCGACGCCTTGGCCTATGCCATCTCGGAATCCTGCAAATGCAAAGCGGAGATCGTCGCGGCCGACGAACACGAGGGCGGAGTCCGCGCCCTGCTCAACCTGGGCCATACCTTCGGTCACGCGATCGAAACCGGCGTCGGTTATGGCGAATGGCTCCATGGCGAGGCCGTCGGTGCCGGCATGGTGCTGGCCGGCGATCTATCCCGTCGCCTCGGTATGATGTCGCGGGACGCACTGACGTCCGCCGTCGCCCTGATCGAACGCGCCCGTCTGCCCATACACCCCCCGGCCGGAATGGGACCGGAGCGGTTTCTCGAACTCATGGCCATCGACAAGAAGGTCAGAAACGGGCGGCTGAATCTGATCCTGCTCGAAGACATCGGGCGTGGCGTCATCCGCTCGGATTTTGATCCGGAGGTATTGAAGGAATGTCTGACGACGGCCTGCCGGGAGTGAAGCTCGCACCTTACGCCGCCGATGACGCGCACTCGCAGGGGCGGCGCTTTTCGGAAGCGAAACCCACCTACCGCTCGGAATTTCAGCGGGACCGCGACCGTATCGTCCACAGCGGCGCCTTTCGCAGGCTCGAATACAAGACGCAGGTATTCGTTAACCATGAAGGCGACATGTTCCGGACGCGGCTCACCCACTCCATCGAGGTCGCGCAGATCGGCCGCTCCATCGCCCGCTCATTGCGGATCAATGAGGACCTGACCGAGGCGGTCGCTCTGGCCCACGACCTGGGCCACACGCCGTTCGGGCACGCGGGTCAGGACGCCTTGAACGAATGTATGAAAGACTTTGGCGGCTTCGAACACAACCTTCAGTCGCTGAGGGTCGTGGACGAACTCGAGGAACGGTACGCGGACTTTATCGGCTTGAACCTCACCTTCGAGACCCGGGAGGGGATCCTGAAACACTGCTCTCCCCGATGGGCGGAAACGCTTGGCGACGTCGGCCGCCGTTTTCTCCACAAGCGGCAACCCGGCCTCGAGGCCCAACTCGCCAATCTCGCCGACGAGATCGCCTACAACAACCATGACATCGACGACGGGCTCCGCGCGGGCTTGATCACAATCGCCGACATGACCGAATGCACGCTGTTCCGGACTCAGCATGAAACGGTTGCCAAGGCCTATCCGGGACTCGGAGCGCGGCGCGTCATCCATGAAACCATCCGACGGATGATCAATCTGCAGGTCACGAACCTGATCGAAAACAGCGCAAGACGTATTGCGGATGCGGGCGTGAAAAGCATTGACGACGTGCGCGCCCACAATGAACCGTTGATCGGTTTCAGCGCCGAAATGGCGACGGAGAATCTCGAACTCAAACGTTTTCTCCGCGATCGGCTCTACCAGCATTACCGCGTGAGACGCATGGGCACCAAGGCCAAGCGCGTTATCCGGTCACTCTTCGAGATCTTCTTGGAAGACGTAAAACTGTTGCCGGACGGCTATCGGCAAAAGATCCTGGAGACCGGAGCCGATCGTGTGGCGGGGGCCCGGATCGTCGCCGACTACATCGCCGGGATGACGGACCGCTATGCCATCAACGAATACAACCGGCTGTTCGACCCCGCCCAATTGACCTGATCAGTCGGACTGAGCGGCGCTCCCGAGCTCATGCGTCTTTCCCCAGGCCTTTTCAGCCCTACGCAGCATCATGGCGACGTCGTTGTTCCCTTCTCCCATCGCAACCAGCATCGGCGTCTGGCCATGGTCATCCTTGACGGTCGGATCCGCGCCGGCATCCAATAAGGCCTTCACGATGACGATATTGCCCTTGCGCGCCGCCCAATGCAGCGCTGTCGCTTGTCCCTTGTCTCGGAGATCGACCTTGGCGCCGTGCTTCAGCAGGATACGCACGATGCCCTCGTGACCCTTGACGGCGGCACGCATGAGCGCGGTCCAGCCGTCGTCGGATTGCGCATCGACATCCGCGCCGTGATTCAGCAACAAGGTCACGAGTTCCTCGTGCCCCACGCGGGCGGCATGCATCAGCGCCGTCCAGCCATAGGCGTTGCGAGCGTTGATCTCGGCGCCACCGTCAACGAGATCCTTGGTGGCCGCCACGTCCTCGTGCATGATTTTGTCCATGAGCGGGGTGTTCTTGTCGCAACCCGCGAGGGCCAGCAGTAACACCAGGCTGATCAAATAGCGCATGGGGAACCTTTCCGGGAAATTTCACGAAAGCGGCATTCTAGCACGGAGACTCCATCGTGACCTGTCTAAAAGAAAACGCCCTGAAGGCAAAACCTCCAGGGCGTCTTTTGGGAGATCGAACGACGGGACAGTCAGGCAATCGCGTGAAATTCCTGTCGACGACGGCCGACGGCAACCAGACCGATCAGCCCGCTGCCCAACAGCCAAACGGCTGCGGGGACAGGCACCGTCGCCACGCTGCTGACGCCAACGCCGGCATCGACGACACCGACGTTTGCGCCGGTCGCATCGGTTTCCGTGATGGAAAGTAGCGCGCCTATGAAATTGGCGCCGCCGTTGAGTTCGTTGAACTGGGCCAGCGTGGGCAGGCTATTCGACGCGCTCAACCAGTTCGAGGTCCCGTAGAGATCCAGACGCCACGTGTGCAGATCGCCGCCGCCAAAAGGATTGAACACGGTGCCGATCAGAGATATCTGGTCGTAGAGCGTCCCGGCGGTAAAATTGTTCGCGGCGTTCACGGGGACGTCGTTGTAGATGATCATGCTCAAGGAAGATGAAGCGGGCTTGGCCGTACCGCATGTCGTAGCGGCGCAACTCGAACTCGATCCGGTATCCATATACGCGCCCGAACCATTGAACGGCGTCACCGAGGGACTCGTCACGAAGGAATAGTACGGACTGACCGGCGGCGTTCCCATCGTGAGTTCGGTCGGCGTCGTTTGGAAGAAGTACTGGGTGCCGGGCTGGGAAGTGGTCGAATAGACCCGGGCAAACGTGCTGCTGCTGGGCGAACCCAGAATGTTCGCCAACGCGCTATCAAAGACAAACTGTGCCTCGATCGGGTCACCGCCCGCGGTCGTGGGATAATCCGCGCCCGTCCCAAAGTCGGTAGCGTAAGTTCCTGCCGAAGCCGTCGTCGTTCCAACCGCATTGACGGTAACCAGCGCCGCATCGGCGGTCGAGGCAAAAAGTCCAAGAAAAGCCAAAAGCCATTTAAGATGCTTCATGATTGATCCTTGTTGATTCAGTATTCCTTGACTGGGTGTTATCAGGCCCTAGTGAAGTAACCCGGACTGGAAGCTATTTGGGCTCGATTATAGGAAGCGAACATTACGTCATTATTAAAGGTGCGGCAGTTCGCAATATTGAACCCATCGGTGGATCAAATTGAGATCCGCGACACAGCGACGGCAAGACATTTATGATCCGGGCTGGCCCAAGGAAGAGGACGCCATTATCATGTCTCTGGTTCCAATCGTTTCCGCAAATATCCACATAGACCGTATACGCAATGAAAAAAGGCCATATCTGTCCCAGCTGTAAAGAGGCGTGCATCCCCCGAACGGACAAATACCGAGCGGGGACGTGGCGTGTCATCCACTGCCCCCGATGCAACGCCCGGCTTTGTGCCAATCCCATTCTCATGGCTCTGGCTTACATGATGTATTTCTGGGCCGCAGCCTGGTTTATCGGATGGGCCGCTTTCGATCACGTATGGTGGCCGTTGGTCGCGTTGATCCCGGTCTGGCTGATGCTCGATTTCCTGAACGTCCAGCTCATGCCGCTATCGGTCATGCGTAAAAAGACCTGAGGAACCCGGGTGGCCCGTATTCTCGCGGTCGGTATCGCAACGCTGGACATCGTCTGCCAGCTCGACACTTATCCGCCCGAGGACGCCAAGCTGCGCGCCAACGACCGACGCATTACTCGGGGCGGAAACGCCGCCAACACGCTCTGCGTGCTCGGTCAACTCGGTCATGATTGCTGCTGGGCGGGAACGGTGGCCTCAGACCCGGCCGCCGCCGATGTGCTCGCGGATCTCGAATACCACGGTATCGACACCTCCGCCTGCCGGAAATATCCTTTGGGTTGCACGCCGACCTCCTATGTCTGGCGCTGTCTTGACACCGGTTCAAGGACCATCGTGCACTATCGCGATCTCCCCGAATACGATTCGGCGGACTTTGAGCGCATCCCGCTGGCCGGATTCGATTGGCTGCATTTCGAAGGCAGAAACGTCGAAGAGACCGCCCGGATGATGGCGCACGCGGCCGCGACACGGCCCGATCTGCCGCGATCTCTCGAGGTCGAAAAATACCGGCCCGGGATCGAGGCGCTGTTCGAAGAAGCGACTGTACTGGTCTTTTCCCGCGATTATGCCGGCCACGCGGGGTTTTCCTCACCCGAGGCGCTCGTCGCCGCGTTCGGTACCCGCTGCCCCGGGGCCTCGGTCGTCTGTACCTGGGGGGACCAGGGCGCCTGGGGCTGCGCTTTTGGAGAACGGCCGTTCCACATACCGGCGTTTACGCCGGAACGGATCGTCGATACGCTCGGGGCAGGGGATACGTTCAATGCCGGGCTTATCGACGGGCTGGTCGGCGGCCGGACGCTCACGGATGCGGTCACTCAAGCCTGCCGGCTCGCGGGCCGCAAATGCGGACAAGAGGGGTTTCGACTGACATGATCACAATCTACGACAAGAAGGGCTTCACTCCGCTGCTCAAGCTCAAGGCCGCCAACACGCTCATCGATGCCGATCTCCATGACGCCGAACTCCCGGAAGCCAATCTCGTCGAGGTCGATCTGAGCGGCTGCGATCTTTCGCACGCCAATCTTTCCAACGCCGATCTACGTCTCGCCCGGTTGATCGGCGCGAACCTGAGTCACGCCAAGCTGACCGGCGCCGACCTGCACGGCGCCGATTTGAGCCGCGCGGATCTGAGCTGCGCCGAGATTACCGCCAAGGAATTGGAAGGGGCGCGGCTCGAAGATACAACGCTCCCTCCATCCTGCCGACGTGACCTGGCGCTTGGCGGTATCCCGATCAAGAGGGCCTTCGAATAGCGTCGGAATAACCCGGCGGGATTTTATTGTCTATCCTGGGTACAATGCCTTTTTGAACGCATCGATAGGCTTTTCGACATGTCCGCTCACCCGATACTCGCTCCCTTAAACGACGTCCAGCGTCAGGCCGTTTCGGCCAGGCCCGGCAACACACTGATTCTCGCCGGGGCCGGTAGCGGTAAGACCCGGGTGCTCGTGCATCGCGTGGCTTGGCTGATCGAGGAGTGCGACGTATCGCCTTACGGCATCCTTGCCGTGACCTTTACCAACAAGGCCGCCGCCGAGATGCGCGGGCGTATCGAGGGCATGCTCCGCACACCGGCTCGCGAACTCTGGATCGGAACCTTCCACGGCCTGGCCCATCGTCTGTTGCGCACCCACTGGAAAGAAGCGGGGCTTCCGCAAACCTTTCAGATTCTCGACAGCGAAGATCAACTGCGTCTCGTGCGCCGTATCGTCAAAGGTATGGGGCTCGACGAGGAACGCTGGCAACCCAAGCAGATC
Source organism: Gammaproteobacteria bacterium (assembly GCA_016124415.1). GTDB lineage: Bacteria > Pseudomonadota > Gammaproteobacteria > SZUA-140 > SZUA-140 > RI-283. Next base: position 34,975 of record WGNS01000002.1, read on the forward strand.
CAGTGGTTCATCAACGCCCGCAAGGACGACGGCAAGCGCGCGGATCATATCGACGACCGCGGCGATCCGCATCTCAAGGAGATGCTTAGGGTCTACCGGGCGTATGAGGAAACCTGCCGGAACAGCGGCGTCGTGGACTTTGCCGAGCTGTTGCTGAGGGCACACGAGCTTTGGCGCGACCACCCGGATCTGCTGGCCCACTACCAAAACCGCTTTTCCCATGTCCTCGTCGACGAGTTTCAGGACACCAACGCCGTGCAGTACGCTTGGCTGCGCCTGCTCATCGGCCGTGGAGAGGAAGGCGGCAATTCCATCTTCATCGTCGGTGACGACGACCAGTCCATCTATGGTTGGCGCGGCGCGAAGATCGAGAACATCCAGCGCGTTACCAAGGACTTTCACGATGTCCAGGTCTTGAGGTTGGAACAGAACTACCGCTCGACGGCGACCATCTTGAAGGCCGCCAACGCCCTGATCGAAAACAACGACGGGCGCCTCGGCAAGAACCTGTGGACAGACGGTCATGAGGGTGAGGCGATCGAGCTCTACGCCGCGTTCAACGACCTTGAGGAGGCCCGTTTCATCGCCGATCGCATCCGACGCTGGATCGATTCCGGCAATGTGCGCAGCGACGCGGCCTGTTTGTATCGCTCAAACGCCCAATCCCGCGTCATCGAAGAAGCGCTGATCAACGCCGGCATCCCATATAAGGTCTACGGCGGTTTCCGCTTCTTCGAGCGCGCCGAAATCAAGGACGCCTTGGCCTACCTGCGGCTGGTCAACAACCGGCACGACGCGGCATCCTTCGAACGCGTCATCAACACCCCGACACGGGGTATCGGCGAACGCACCGTCGACAACATTCGGCTTATCGCACGCGAGGCGAACGTTTCCCTTTGGGACGCCGCGGAACGCCTTATCGAACAGGGTGATCTCGCGGCACGCGCCTCCAACGCGCTGCGCGGTTTTCTTCAGCTTGTCGACCAACTCGAAAAAGCGGTTGCGGATAGTTCACTCGCCGAACAGGTCGAAACGGTCATCGACCGTAGCGGTCTGTTGACGCACTTCGGCAAAGAGAAGGGCGAACGCGGCCAGGCCCGGATCGAGAACTTGGCCGAATTGGTTTCCGCCGCACGGCAGTTCATCTATGACAATGAAGAGCTGGATATCGACGTACTGTCCGCCTTCCTGGCCCATGCTGCGCTTGAGGCCGGTGAAGGCCAGGCCGAGGGGGATGAGGACTGTGTTCAGCTCATGACCCTGCATTCGGCCAAGGGACTCGAATTTCCGCTGGTCTTCCTTTGCGGCATGGAAGAGGGACTGTTTCCGCACGCGCGTTCCGTAGAGGAACCCGCCAAGCTCGAGGAAGAGCGCCGACTTTGCTACGTCGGCATCACTCGGGCCGAGCGGCGTCTGGTCGTGTCTTACGCCGAAACCCGCCGCCTGCACGGCAACGAGCGCTATCAGATGCCGTCGCGTTTCATCAACGAGATCCCACGTGAACTCATCAGTGAAGTCCGGACACGAAGCAGGATCAGTCCGCCGGGCGCTCCGCAAAATCCGGGATACCGGGGTAACGCATCGAGGTCCGCCATGCCCGCTGCGGCATCGGCACCTCAACCACGCCGCACGATCCAGCGCTCATCCGTTCCTGTGGCGCCGGGCGGTCTTCAACTGGGACAGCGCGTCAGCCATCAGAAGTTCGGCGAAGGCGTGGTAATGAACTATGAGGGGCAGGGCAATAACGCCCGGGTTCAGGTCAACTTCAAACAGGTTGGCGCGAAGTGGTTGGTGCTGGCGTACGCGAAATTGGAACCGGTTTGAAGCCCTGATTCAGGTGGACATCGCGGTGTAGCGATCCAGATAGTCCACGATATCGGCGGATTCGTACAACCAGGTCACCACGCCGTCCGGATGCGTGATACGGAGACAGGGTACGGTATAACGGCCCCCGCCTTCATATAGTTCGTCGGCAAAGGCCCGTTCCTGCCGGATGTCGCGTTCCTCGATATCGAGTCCAAGCTGCTCCATCCGGTTTTTGACGCGCACGCAAAACGGGCAATAGGGAAAATGATATAGGGTGAGACGTTCCTTCCCGGTGATCTCTTCCTTCAGCATTGCCAGTTGTTCAGACATACCTCTTTTCTCTCTTACATCAGACGTTGCTCATGCCGACGGCCCTAATTATATAACGGCCTTCGCGGCAAATTCGTTGCTCTGCGAGCAATAAGGCGACGTTAATCCCGGGATACAAACAACCCGTCCATCAGGTCCGGATCGTCGAAGTGACGGCGTCCGACGAAGGCGATCGCGTGTCGGCCCCATTGACGCATCGCGCCGGGCGAACGCACACCCATCGGCCAAAGCAGATAGCGTTCCGGGCGTTCACTTCCGGCAACGATGCCGTAAGGCCCGAACATACTCTTGCGACCTTCGCCGCGTGGCAGACTGCGAAGCTCGTCGTAGTCCGCAACGGCCAGTGCGCGCGCGGCGGCATCGCCTTTGTCCCACCAAACCCGGCGGATCAGATGCGTGCCGGAAGCCAGCCGGACTCGAGCCCGCCCAGTCTCCGATACCGGCGGAAACACCAGGGGAGGTTCAATATAGGCGGTTGATAGCCCGCCTCGCAATCGCAGCTTCGCCGATGGGTAGAACGCCTCGTAACAGCCGCAGTTGTGGATCGCATCGCTGATCAATGGGAGACCGTCGTTCCCGAGCGTCACGCGCCAATTCAAGCCGTCGATCGACCCGGCATAGATGTCGTTACCGGAGCGCGCCGGGAACCAGATGATGTAATTGAGCTGAAGCAAGGTGCGTCCCGCGAACCGGGTAAAGGAAACACGGCGATATTCCACGGGGTTACGCGTATCGATGGCGATCCGATCCCCTCGCCAGGCCGGTTGTCCGATTCGGTCGTCGGATCCCGCAACCTCGACGCCCCAATCAGGCGCAAAATGCGCGAACAATCGCTCCAGATCCGGAGCATCAGGTCTTGGGACTCCCAATTCATCCTTCGATTCCTCCAGGATGTGCGCGATATCCGCCTGGGACAGTGGGTCGTCATCGACGGATCCGGGAGCGGAACGCCACCATTGAACATCGCCCGTCGAGTCGAATTCAGTCGTTTTAAGCTGTTCCCTTGCGGATTCATGCCAACGATCGACCCCCATCTCCACGAACAGCGCGGTGATCGGGTATAAACCAAGCAAGCGCCAACTACCCTCGTACTCGTCGGGGACACGTGCCTCGCGTAAAAGACGTCGGCGGTCTTCGGGATCCTTCAGGTCGGCTGCAATCAGGCTTTCCCGGCAACGATCCACGCGTTGTACGAATCCGTTTCCGAATGTCGCTCGAATGGAGGCCGGCAAGTTTTCGAACTCGAAACGGCGGGCGGTTCGATCAAGTTCGGCGAGGGCCCCGACCCAGCGCGTAAAAGAAGCGCGATCCGTTACATCCAAGCGGAAAGACGCCAGGAACCGGTCTAATCGAAGATAGGGAAATTCCGGGATCGCGTATGGCCCCTGATCCCGTACCCCTGCGGCATCGACCGCGGTGTCCAGGCCATTAAAAAGTGCGCGGCAGTCGGTCGCCGGTGCCGTGTCCCGCACGGGGTCGGCCCGGGCGGCCGTTACGAACCCGGTAAGGGCCAGGATAACGGTCAGCCAGGGTCCGACGTTCATTCAGCCGGTCATCAACTTGTAATTGGCCCGAATCATGGATCGGATTTCCTCGACGTAGGCTTCGCGGCGCTCGGAATAGTGGCTTAAGCCCGCAGCCAGTTCGTGGGCGGTAACCGGTTTGCCCTTCGCGCGAAGATCGCCGCGGATCTTGCGCAGGCTCGCGTACACCCGACCCGTATTGATATTCCAGAGATAGGATGCCACCGAAGCGTTTACGGATGAAAACACCCTGACCTCATGACGCGTCCCCTTTTTTCGGCGCGTCGGGACAAGACCGCATCCCTTCTTGAAACACCATTGGCCGAAAAAGTTGCGTCCCTCACGCGCGAACCTGGAAGTTCCCCAACTGGATTCGTTGGCCGATTGCGCCAACACAAGGCGCAACGGTACCGCATCGACCCGGGCCAGAAGGCGGTTCCATGAGGCCGAATCGCTCGGATCGGCAAATTCGACGTCATAGCGATCGACGACTTCACTCAGGAAGGCCTGATCGGCGGCCGCCGGACTCCGGCCGGTCTGCGTCAGTCCCTGCCGGATCGAGATCAAGCGCTCTCGGACCTGAAGAATCCGCTCGTTTTCGGATTGGACGATCGGTCGAATGAAATCAAAAAAGGCCTTCTTCTTGGCACTGACGTCCTTTATGGCCGAAAAATCCGGTACCTTGGTAACGGTCTTGACGGTATCGGCGTATCCACTGAAGGGAAGACCTGCGATCAGGATTGCGATCAACATTCTTTTCGCTATCATGCTCGACTCCTGTTTTCACGTTTCACGGTATCACTTGGCGTCATACCGATATCAAATCAGATCGGTTCCCGCATTTCCTGCGGGATCATCACCATGTCGGCGGCTATCCGTTCGAACTGAAACGTGGATATGCGTTACCATGCACAATTCATGAAGAAAAACGAAAAATACCTCATTTCCAAGGCCTGGGGCTACGGCTTTTTCTCCGACGTCATGGTTTCGCTCGGGCATTTGCTGCTCGCGGAGCTGACCGGGCGCACGCCCATCGTCTACTGGGGGGAGAACAGTCTGTTTCGGGCTGCCACCACCGAAAACGCCTTCAACGAGTACTTTCTTCCCGTTTCGGACGCGGATTTGGTTACGGCATCAAGGCCCGAGCTATCCTTTTTCCCACCCAAATGGGACCGTCAAAACCTAAATAAAGAAAACTACGGCAAATGGAAGGGGCCTTACGCGCGCATGCATGGGCGAGACTTCCTGGATCGCGAAGAGGATGTTGTTGTTTGCGATTTTTACACCGCCATCGCCGAACTGACCGACTGGCTGCCCGCCGGCTCGCCTTACCTCGTAAAGGACCTGACACAGGGATATCACCGTCTCATCACCCGCTACATCAAACCCAGACCCGAAATCGATGCCCAAGCGGCAGCGTTGCATAACGATCTCGTCGGCAAAACGCCGGCGCTGGCCGTCCATTTTCGCGGCACGGATAAGGCGGGGGAGATCACCAATATCTCCGTAGAACAGCTTCTTGAGCACTACCTCTCGGCGACGCGGCAGATTCTGGGCAAGGGCATCTATAAACGCGTGTATCTCATGACCGACGACGCCCGCGCCCTGGCCGCATTCGGGGACGCTTTCGGCGACCTTCTGGTTTATACCGATATCGAAAGGCTTTCAGCGAACGTCGGGATTCATTATCAGGATCCCGGAATCGAGCGCGGCACGGAGGTGTTGTTGGATGCCCTGATCGCAATGCGTTGCGAGGGCTTCATCGGAAACGGCTTTTCGAACCTATCCTGCTTCATTCACGCCGCCAAAGACTGGCAAGGGCGCTCTTACTTGCTGGGCGGGAACCTGATGAACCTGAAAAATGAGTTTATTTATCAGGTGGAACGTCCCGGCGCGCCCAATCAGGGTTAGACGCACCGGAAAAGCATCAATCCTTTTCGTTCTCAGTTGCGCTTTCGCGCGCGTCACCTACGGAGGATTGATCCCTCACATCGCTGACACTGTCGCTAGTGGCGTCCTTGATGTCGGTGGACGTATCCTGAATGGAACTGCGAGTATCGATGCTGCTGTCCTTAGCCGAGCTGCGAACATCGGAACTCGTTTCCCGAACTGAGCTACGGATGTCGTTGTGCATATCCTTGGCGGCCTGGCTGCTATCGGAACGCAAATCCCTTGAACTTTCACGCGCGTCGCTCCGGGCGGAACCCGAACTCTCCCTGACGGAAGCCGACTGCTGGCGAACTTCGCTGGATACGGCGGATGCGCCTCTCACACCGTCTACCGAACGCTCGACCTCCGAACGGTCGGAGTCCCTCTTTTCACGACGCACAGTCGAATCAACGGCGCTCTCCACCGCAGAAGGACGCGGGAGCTCGATACGGTTGATGATCTCGCCTGCGCCCCGTTCCCGATGCTCGATGACCTGAATGGTCACGTCCAGATCGTCCAGACCGGCGGCACGGACCCCCGGAACGATGCACACGGAAACCGCAACCGCGAGCGGAAGCGTACGAAATACACGATTCATTTTCTCAGAACCCAAAAACACCGCCAGCCGATACACTCATCCCGTCGCACCGCTTAAACGCCGTGAACGACTTTCTGAGACTCCGACTGCGAAGGTGAACGTCCAACATCCATATTCAGACGATAAGTAATATGTTTTCCGCCATGTTCTATGCTGGCTTTTATGACCCCGCCACCCAACTGATGCGCGATAATCGGCAGTTCCAGCAGGTTCTTGCCCTGCTCCAGCTTTCCTTGCCAACGCACCGTGGTCTGCTTGGGAAACCCCGAAAGTTCAAATCCCGACGGCAGATCGATCGAGAAAACGACGTCGTTTAACGCTACTGCGGAGTCGATGGACAAACTGACGTTGCGAACCTCACCCAATGCGACACTGATTCCCGGCATCTTCAGGGTCTGGGAAGCCGTCTCCTGGGACAAGGGGGCGAGCGGCGAACGCTGCTGGCCATTGGGCAACATCAACCCGACGGCGAAAACCAAGACGAAGCCGGCCGCCAGGGCACCGCCCGACACAAGCGTCCATTTACGACGTTTTTGCTGCTCCGCGTGTCGCCGGGCCTTTTCCATCGCCTGCTCGAAGAAACCCTCCGAGGGTCCCGTGAACGGCAAGGCATGAAGCAGGGAACGCAGTCTCTTGACTTGTTCCAGCTCCCCGTGGCACCGCGTGCAGGTACCGATGTGCTGTCTGATCGACGCCATTTCGTCCTGATCGAGACTCAGGTCAAGGTAGTCGTCGAGCTGATGTATCACGTGTTCACATTGCATAGGCATATCCTCGGATACGTACACGCACTATTTTCGAAAAAAGTTCCCTTAATCGCTCAAGAAATTTATCCATGGGTCGATTTTTTCCCTTCCGCCTAAATTGGAAGCTCGCCGATCAGGTCCCGTAACCGCGCCCGCGCCCGATGAATCCTGGATTTCAGGGTGCCGATCGGACTATCGAGCACGGTACTGATCTCCTCGAGCGTGAATCCCTCGACGTCATGGAGCATAACGACAAGACGATGGTCCTCGCTCAAACGATCCAAAGCCCGCTTGAGGATCTTGGATTGATCCTGGCGTGATCGTTGTTCTTCCGGAATCGGCGCTTCGCAGGGAATGTTGTCATACAGCGAGTCACCGTCCTCAGTAGTATTATCGACCGCAAGGTGAATCGGCGAACGCGCATAACGGCGCCTGTTGTCGATAAACATTCGGTACATGACCCGTGTCAGCCAGGGCCTGATCCGCTCGACGCCATCGAGGTCTTCCGGACGCTGGTAGATTTTCATCAACAGATCCTGCAATAAGTCCTCTGCGTCCGCTTGCGAGCCGGTGAAACGGTAGGCAATCCGGTACAAGTGACCCAGGTGCGGCCGTAGCAGCTTGTCGAAATCCTCTGCGGAGGGCTTAGTCATTCCGAATCCCCGGCTTGAACGTCCGGAGGGAGGGGGTGCGCAAACCTTCGATCGTGTTCGAGACGATTCTTGGGTCTGCGGTGTTTGGCACGGTTATTTCCATCTTTATAATAGGTTTTTGGGGCACGAGTCCCTTTATCCTCGCCATCCGCGGTGTTCCGCGAGCAGCGCGACCCGGGCCCCGTCAAATCAAAGTTGCACGGGAGTCAAGGACGTCTGGAGGGGGGTAGACGGCAAGTTTCGGATTGTTTATCGTTTTACTGTGTTTCCTGGCAATAATATGTTGACTTCCGAACCCCTTCAAACTATCCCGAGGTTAGTATCATGAGCGTACTTGTAACACATCCTGCACCGGACTTCACTGCTACGGCCATCATGCCGGACAACAGCATCAACGAGAACTTCAAACTGTCGGATTATCGCGGTAAGTATGTCGTGCTGTTTTTCTATCCGCTGGACTTCACCTTCGTTTGTCCTTCCGAGATCATCGCGTTCAACCATCGCTTGGCCCAGTTCGCCGAAAAGGGCGTTCAGGTCATCGGTTGCTCGGTCGACTCCCATTTCAGCCACCTGGCGTGGAAGAACACGTCTGTCGACAAGGGCGGTATCGGTAACGTCCAGTATCCGCTCGTTGCGGACCTGACCAAGAACATCGCACGCGACTATGACGTACTGACCGGCGATGCAGTTGCATTGCGCGGTTCGTTCCTGATTGACCGTGACGGCGTCGTCCGCCACCAGGTTGTCAACGATCTCCCGCTCGGTCGCAACATCGACGAGATGCTGCGCATGGTGGACGCGCTGCAGTTCACCGAAGAGCACGGCGAAGTTTGCCCTGCGGGTTGGTCGGAAGGCAAGAAGGGAATGAACGCGACCCCTGAAGGCGTAGCCGCCTATCTCGCCGAGGAAGCCGGCGCTCTCTGATCCCAACAGGCGTATCAGGCATATAGAAAGGGCGGCCAGTGGCCGCCCTTTCTTTTCCCGCATGTGAGACAGTTCAGGAAAACATATCCTTATTATTGGCCTTCAACTTCGCCTCGCTCTTCGCAACCAGGCCTTTTTCGACGAGGCCGAGCAGGCATTGATCCAAGGTCTGCATTCCTTGGGCTTGACCCGTTTGAATCGCCGAATACATCTGGGGAACCTTGTTTTCGCGAATGAGGTTTCGGATTGCGGGCGTGCCGATCATGATCTCGTGCGCCGCCACACGGCCGCCGCCTACCTTTTTCAGCAGCGCCTGAGAAATCACCGCGCGCAGCGATTCGGACAACATCGAACGCACCATCTCCTTCTCGGCCGCGGGAAACACGTCGATGATACGGTCGATCGTCTTCGCGGCGGAACTCGTATGCAGGGTGCCGAACACCATGTGACCGGTTTCCGCTGCGGTCAACGCCAATCCGATGGTCTCGGGGTCTCGCATTTCGCCCACCAGGATGATATCGGGGTCTTCACGCAACGCTGAGCGCAGGGACTCGGAAAATCCGTGCGAATCCCGCCCGATTTCACGCTGGGTTACCAGACAGCGCTTGCTTTGATGTACAAATTCGATCGGGTCTTCGATGGTCAGGATGTGTCCGTACTCGCTCGCATTCCTATAGTCGAGCATGGCCGCCAGTGTAGTCGATTTACCCGAACCCGTGGGGCCCGTCACGAGCACGATACCGCGGGGGTAGTCTGCAATATCCTTGAACACATCCGGTGCGCCCAGTTCCTCAAGCGTCAGAATCGTCGAAGGAATCGTTCTGAATACGCCGCCCAAGCCACGGTTATGATTGAACACGTTGACACGGAATCGAGCGAGTCCGCTGATTTCAAAGGAAAAATCGGTTTCCAACTTTTCCTCGAAGTCTTTCCGCTGTTTATCATCCATGATGTCGTACAGCATGTCCTGGACCGCGGAGTTATCCAGCGGCGGGACATTGATACGACGCATGTCGCCGTCCACGCGGATCATCGGCGGCAAACCTGCGGAGATATGAAGGTCGGAGGCGTTGTTCTTTACGCTAAATGCGAGTAGCTCGGCAATTTCCATTATCGGTTTCCCTTGACGTGAATCAACAGCGACGTTTTACGGTATGCTTGATCATTCTTAGCGGCGGCGCACGCATTCGCTTGAGCGCCTCATTATCGACTTATCACATATAAATGTCTTGTTTATCATGTGGATAAAGGCGTTTTGGCATGCATCTCGACTTGAAACAACGGTTTGATTCCATCCGTCAGCGGGTCTGGTGCGCGGAGATGGCGGCCGGTCGTCAGCCCGGCAAAACCAAGATCGTTGCCGTCAGCAAAACCCAATCGGCGGATGCGATCCGGCATCTCTATGAGCTCGGACAGCGGGATTTCGCCGAAAGTTATCTTCAGGAAGCCCTGCCGAAGATGGAGGTTCTCAGGGATCTCGATATCACGTGGCACTACATAGGGCGGATCCAGACCAACAAGACACGGGATATCGCCACTCACTTCGATTGGATACAGAGCGTCGACCGGGAAAAGGTCGGACGACGTCTTTCGGAACAGAGACCCGAGGGCCTGCCGGACCTCAACATCTGTATCCAGGTCAACATCAGCCACGAGGCCGGCAAGGCCGGGGTCACCCCCGAAGGCGTACAGGAACTTGCTTCATCGCTCTCCGGGATGGATCACCTCGTTGTCCGCGGCTTGATGGCTATTCCCGAGCGGGACAGCCACGAAGGAGGCACATCGACCAGCCATTCCGACTTGCACAAGATCTATCGAGCCCTGCAACAACAGGGGTTTAAGCTGGATACCTTGTCGATGGGGATGTCGGACGATCTCGAGGTTGCAATCGAGAACGGTGCCACCGCGGTGCGTATCGGCACGGCGCTCTTCGGCGCGCGAAATTAGTGGTGCTTTACGGTACCCCAATAGATGGTTTTGGATCCCTCGTTTGCTGTGGATAACTTCGGTGAACAGGTATACACTTTGCCTTCCCCTGGTCCTTAGGAGACCGGACCTCGGAACCGAAAAACGCTTTTACCCCTATTAGAAAAGGGCCCTGAACACAAAGGCCCCATGGAAACGATCCGCGGCGCAAGATGACCACAAAAGAGAGTCTTTGGAATCGATGTCTTCAGAGGCTGGAGGCCGATCTGCCCGCACAAACGTTCACGACCTGGATCAGGCCCCTACAGACGGTCACCGATGGCAATCTGATACGCCTTATGGCGCCCAACCAATTTGTAAAGGATTGGATTCAGGGACATTTATTTGACCAAATCGTCGATGTTGTTTCCGGATTAAGTGAAGGACAGTCGGTTGATGTCCGTATTGAAATCGGCAGCCGGGATGCCGTTAAGCCCGCCGCCCAGGAAGGCGGCAGTACCCAGGAAGGCCGAAAGGCCAATTTTTCGCGCAGGGGAGATGATCGGCACGCCGGCTTCGTGAGTCGCCTTGATCGTGATTACACCTTTACGACCTTCGTCGAGGGTAAATCCAATCAACTGGCCAAGGCGGCCTCGACCCAAGTGTCCGAACACCCCGGCACCGCCTACAACCCGTTGTTCATATACGGAGGGGTGGGACTAGGCAAGACCCATCTCATGCAAGCGGTCGGGAACCATTTGATGGCCAAGAATCCCGGGGCTAAAGTCGCCTACGTTCATTCCGAGCGCTTCGTCAGTGATATGGTCAAGGCGTTTCAACATAATTCCATCAACGAGTTCAAACGCTACTACCGATCCGTCGACGCCCTCCTGATCGACGATATCCAGTTCTTCGCGAACAAGGAACGCTCTCAGGAGGAGTTCTTTCATACCTTCAATACGCTTCTGGAAGGACGCAATCAGATCATTATTACCTGCGATCGGTATCCCAAGGAGGTCGGCGGACTTGAGGAACGTCTCAAGTCGCGTTTCGGTTGGGGACTTACCGTTTCCATCGATCCGCCGGAACTTGAAACCTGCGTGGCCATTCTCATGAGCAAAGCGGAGAAATGGTATGGCCATTTGCCGGAAGAAGTCGCGTTTTTCATTGCCAAGCGTATACGCTCGAACGTCCGTGAGCTGGAAGGATCCTTGAGGCGCGTAATCGCCTATGCACGTTTCAAAAACGTGCCGATCACGCTGGAGATGACCAAGGAGGCCTTACGCGATCTTTTGGCCGCTCACGAGAAGCTCGTCTCCATCGAAAATATTCAAAAGACGGTGGCCGACTATTGCAAGATACGTTACTCTGACCTGCTCTCGAAGCGCAGATCGCGTTCGGTAGCCAGGCCCCGACAGATTGCCATGTCGCTGTCCAAAGAGCTTACAAATCACAGTCTGCCCGAGATCGGCGGTTTCTTTGGCGGCCGCGATCACACGACCGTTCTGCACGCTTGCAGAAAGATCAAAGAGCTCAGGGAGACGGATCCACGCGTAAAAGAGGACTACAACAACCTGTTGAGAATGTTGTCCAGTTAGGTGTGTATGGTTTGTGGATAACTCCGACGAACGTATCGGGGTCTCAGATCTCCACAAACTATCCACAGGGCACGGGGTAGTTATACAAGCCTTATCTAGTGCGCGATTTATAACTTAACTTATTGAAAATTAAGTTTAAACTTAAAGTTATCCTTCAATAACGCCGTACGTTAATTATTGGGGTTAAAAAGAGAAGAAATGAAATTTACAGTTACACAAGATCGTTTGATCAAGCCCTTGCAAAGGGTTGTCAATGTCGTCGAACGGCGTCAGACAAAGCCGATATTAGGTAACATTCTTCTCTCTCTTAAAGACGACGAGCTTACGTTGACGTCCACGGATCTCGAGATCGAGATGCGCACCCAACTCTCGGTTTCAAGCGCCTCTTCAGGTGAGATCACCGTACCCGCCCGCAAGTTGCTCGACATCACCAGATCCCTGCCGACCGATGCGGATGTCAGTTTCAGTCTGGAAAACCAAAGGGCCGTACTCACCTCCGGGAGAAGTCGCTTCACGCTGTCCACATTGCCTGCATCCGGATATCCCAATGTTGAGATTGCCAACGCCCATGGCAGTTTTACCTTGCCGGAAAAAGCGCTTGCCACCGCATTGGATCGGACAGCCTTTGCTATGGCTCAGCAAGACGTTCGTTATTATTTGAACGGCATGCTTATGGAGATCAGCGACGAAGGATTACGTCTGGTCGCAACCGATGGACATAGGCTTGCTATTTGCGATTTGCCGGAGCATTCGGGTGATGTTGATAACCAGCGCATCATTATCCCGCGGAAGGGCATACAGGAACTTGGCCGGCTGCTTGCGGATTCCACGGGCGAGACGGTCGTTACGCTGGGAAGCAATTTTATTCAGGTGGCGACCGACAACGGTTCTTTTATCTCGAAGCTTATCAACGGCATTTACCCCGATTATCACAATGTGATTCCGCAAACGGGTCAATGCAACGCTATTTGCGATCGGGAGGACCTCAGGTCTGCGTTGGTTCGCGTCGGGATCTTGTCGAACGAACAGTATCGTGGCGTTCGTATGAGATTTGGACCGGAGCGCTTGGTGGTTACCGCCAATAACCCCGAGCACGAAGAGGCAGAGGAAGAACTTGCGATCGAGTACTCAGCCTCTGACTTGGATATCGCATTTAACGTGGCCTACCTCATAGAGGCCTTGACTGCATGCGATGGCGATCAAGTAAAGATCAATCTGACGGATTCGAATAGTTGTTGTTTGATTGAACCGGTGGCGCAGAGCAACTGCCGTTATATCGTAATGCCCATGCGCCTTTAGTCTTGGCCGACGATGGCTATGCAAGCCATGTTTGGCCGTATTGAAGACACGAGACTTATATTGTTCGGACACCTTGACGGGTTGTGAACGTTAGCAGACTCAACATTCGTAACTTCCGAAATATTGAATCCGTGGGTATAGCGCTGAGTCCCGGCCTCAATTTTTTCTTAGGGCCAAACGGCAGCGGTAAGACAAGTTTATTGGAAGGGCTTTACCTGCTTTCCAGAGGCCGGTCGTTCAGGACGCAAAATCTCAAGCGACTGCTCCGTATCGGTAGCGACAGGATGCAACTGCGAGTGCATGCGGGTGCTCATGACGGTCTTCCCGGCGAGTCTGTCGACGCATTCTACCCGGATAAGGATAGTCGTCTGGTGTTTAAAATTTCCGGTCAACGTATAGAGCGGACGACCGATCTGTCATTGGTTCTGCCTGTCGTTCTGCTGCATCAGGATTCCCATCTGCTGATCTCATCCGGGCCGAAGTACCGAAGGCATTTTTTGGATATCGGTGTGTTTCACGTGAAACCAAACTATATTTCCGTTTGGCAGTACTACAAAAGGGCCTTGCATCAGAGAAACGCCGCACTGAGGGGAGGCGCGTCAAATATTGAATTGTGGGATAACGCCTTATCTACCACTGCGGTGCAATTGGATGAATTTAGGCGCGCATATATTGAAGTCTTAAATGACAAACTTGGGCGTACCGCAAGGGAGGTAGTAGGGATCGATGGACCTTTTTCCATCGACTACCAGCGAGGATGGAAACACGAAGAAACGCTGTTGGACACGCTTCGCCGTTGTATAGAAAGAGACCGTACGCTTGGCTATACGAGGGACGGCCCTCATCGGGCGGAATTGATGTTCAATATCGGAGGCCAACCTGTAAAGGATTTCCTGTCCAGGGGACAACAAAAACTTTTGGTGTATGCCCTGTTCTTCGCGCAGGCGGAGGCGATGACTCACTTTACGGCGAGCAGACCAATTGTATTAGCAGACGACGTTACGGCAGAGGTGGACGATGCGGGCGTGGAAAGGGTGCTCCATGCCATGAGGCGAATTTGCGATCAGGCCATCATCACAAACCAATCATTGCCGTTGTCCGAGAGTTCGAAAGACGCGACCTTGTTCCACGTGAAACACGGTCAAGTAAGTTAGTCCATCTTCGCAAGAGAACATTGCCCACACCGATATGTCGTGTTTCACGGTTAGGTGAGAATAGCCGGCACTTTATATAATGCCTGCAAACCGATGCAATAAAATTACGCGTCGTCCTGGCCCGGTTTTTGTTTATAATGAGTCCCTTAACTGTAGGTAAGGAGAGTGTAGGTGACGCAACAATATGATTCCTCGCGCATCAAGGTACTTAAAGGGCTCGATGCGGTTAGGAAACGACCCGGAATGTACATCGGCGATACAGATGACGGGACGGGTTTGCATCACATGGTCTTCGAAGTCGTCGATAATGCGATTGACGAAGCGCTTGCCGGATATTGTTCCGCCATCCTGGTGATCATCCACGCAGATGGGTCCGTTACCGTTCGGGATAACGGGCGCGGCATCCCGGTAGACATCCATAAGGAAGAAGGTAGGTCCGCGGCGGAAGTCATCATGACCGTCCTGCACGCGGGCGGTAAGTTCGACGACAACTCCTACAAGGTGTCGGGGGGCCTTCACGGCGTAGGCGTATCCGTTGTGAACGCGTTGTCCGAAAAACTGGATCTTACGATCTGTCGGGACGGCCATCGTCACGTTCAGACCTATGTCATGGGCGAACCCCAGGCGCCGCTCGCGGTTGCCGGGGATAGTGCGGAAACCGGCACGGAGATTCGTTTTAAGCCGAGCGTTGAAATCTTTACCAATACCGAGTTCAGATACGAGGTGTTGGCCAGCAGACTCAGGGAACTGTCCTTCCTAAATAGGGGTGTCCGTATCTGTCTCGAGGACGAGCGCACCGAGAAACAAGACGTTTTCGAGTATGAAGGGGGCATCAAGGCATTTGTTGAACACTTGAACCGGAACAAAACGCCGGTCCATAAAGATGTCATCCATTTCGACTCTTTCAAGGATGATGTCGGCGTTGAAGTGGCGATGCAGTGGAACGACGCCTACCAGGAAAACATATTCTGTTTCACGAACAACATACCGCAACGGGACGGCGGCACACATTTGGCGGGTTTCCGTTCGGCATTGACGCGCGCGATCAACCAATATCTGGAGACCGAAGGACTTACAAAGAAATACAAATTGTCCAACCTTACCGGTGAAGACATTCGTGAAGGCCTGACGGCGGTCATTTCCGCGAAGGCCCCGGATCCAAAGTTCTCTTCCCAAACCAAGGACAAGCTCGTTTCCTCCGAAATCAGACCCATCGTGGAATCGGCGGTCTTCGACGCCCTTCGCGAGTTCCTGCTTGAAAATCCGGGAGAAGCTCGGATCATCGTATCCAAGGTCATCGACGCAGCCCGAGCTCGTGAAGCCGCTCGCAAGGCCAGGGAAATCACCCGCCGCAAGGGTGTGCTCGATGTTGCCGGTTTGCCGGGAAAGCTCGCGGATTGTCAGGAGAAGGATCCTGCGAAATCCGAGCTGTTTCTGGTCGAGGGTGACTCGGCCGGCGGTTCCGCAAAACAGGGGAGAAACCGTAGATCCCAGGCGATTCTGCCTTTGAAGGGTAAGATTTTGAACGTTGAAAAGGCGCGGTTCGATCGCGTCCTGTCATCGCTCGAAATCGGTACGCTGATTACGGCTCTGGGTTGCGGCATCGGCAAGGATGAATACGATCCGGACAAGCTGCGCTACCATCGGATCATTATCATGACCGATGCCGATGTCGACGGCTCCCATATTCGCACGCTATTGCTGACCTTCTTTTACCGCCAGATGCGGGAGTTGGTCGAGCGTGGGCATATCTATATCGCTCAGCCGCCGCTCTACCGAATCAAACGCAATAAGCAGGAGCGTTACGTAAAGGACGACGCCGAGCTGAATGCGGTGCTTATGGAAGCCGCTCTCGACGGCGCCAAACTATTCGTCAATCGGGACGCGCCGCCGATTAGCGATGAGGCCCTTGCCGACCTCATGCATGAGCATTTGGCGGTCTTGACCATTATCAACCGTTTGACGAGACGCAGAATCAACCGTTATCTGCTCGAATCCATGATGTACATCGAACCGGTGACGGAAGCGCTTTTCTCGGACGCGGATCGGGTGGAGGCTTGGTTTGAAAGTCTTGTCTCCCGCGCCAACACCTGTGACCGGCATGTTCGCTTTACCGCCTCCCTGACCCGAAACGAGGACGGCTCCTGGCGCGATCGGGTATCCGAGGTTGCTCACGGCGTCCCGTCCGAGCGTAGTTTCGGCGCGGCGTTCTTCCGTTCCTCGGAATATCGCGCGATTTCCAAGTACGGAATAAAAATCAAAGACTTATTGTCTTCAGGGGCGAGCATTCAACGCGGTGAACGTAAACGAAACGTTGACTCGATGGATACGGTTTTCAACTGGCTGATGGAGGAGGCCAAACGTGGCCAGCAGATCCAGCGCTACAAAGGTCTTGGCGAGATGAACCCGGAGCAGCTATGGGAAACGACCATGAACGAGGAGACGCGTCGGATGCTCCAGGTTCGGATCGAAGACGCCGTAGCGGCCGACGAGATCTTCACGACGCTCATGGGCGATCAGGTCGAACCCAGACGGGAGTTCATCGAGGAACACGCCTTATCGGTAGCCAATCTGGACGTTTAGGATACGACGTTGAACTCGACAAGCGCCCCCTGCGGATCAGGTTAGCCGCCGGGGCGTTTTCAATTTGAGACTTAGGGATTCAAGGCGGCGGCGTGAGCGGCTCCCTTCAGCCCCAGTTCCTGATCCATCGAAACCGTGATGGGAAAGGACGCGAGCAGGTCCGTCATACGGCCTTTGTCGAGGAAGGCATTTAAAAAGCGATCGTCTTGTTGAAGGTAATCTAAATTCTTTGCCGCTATTCCGCCCGTAACGAAGACCCCGCCGCGGGGCAGCGTCATTAGCGCGAGGTTGCCCGTCACCGCTCCGTAGATGGACGTAAACAATCGCATGGCCGCGTGGGCCGTCGGCGCGTCACCCAGATTCGCATAACGCGAGATGGCTGCGGCCGGGTCGCCTTCGGCCATGGCGTTTGCAAGCGCAGGGTTCAGTTTACCGGGCGAGGCGTCGACTAGGAAATCGTGAATGTTGCAAAGCCCCTGGCCGGAAAGGAGGCGCTCTACCGAGACGTGTTGCCAGCGTCGGCGTAGGAAGTTGAGCAATGCGATTTGTTCATCGTCTACGGGCGCGAAATCCATATGACCGGCCTCGGTCGCAGCCGGACGGTGGGCACCATTCTGATAAAACAACTGACCGACGCCGAGCCCGGTACCCGCGCCTACGACCAGTCGGGGCCCGTCCGCCTGAGCCTGTCCTATTTGCAAGGTTACGGAGTCACCGGGGTCCAGACAATCTACGCCGTACCCCATCGCCTCAAAGTCGTTGATAATAATAGTTTTTTTGAATGAGAAACGCGTTGAGACGGCGTCCGCATCGAGTGCCCAGGGAAGATTCGTGACACGGGCCCTTGCGCCTCCTTCCATAACCGGTCCCGCAACCGCGAGACAAGCCGTCAACGTAGATCGTTCATGTGCGTCGAGCGGATTCGTCTGTAGAAATGTCTCAAGGATATCCTCGAGGCAACTATAGTCCGCACTGGTGAAGCGAGTGGGTTCGGTCAGAGGATGAGCTCGTCCCAGTTCGATCCGGGTGAGTTGCAACAGGCATTTGGTGCCGCCGACGTCGGCCGCGAGAACCAATCGAGACATCAAAGCGCTCCTTCGAGGCGGCCCGCGGCGCCTTCATCCATGAAGAAGTCTATTTGCTCTCTAGCCCGAATCATCTCAACCGGATAAGGTTCGTGGTTTGATTCCTTATCGAGAATCTCGGCGACGATGGCCGCTTTTCCTTCTCCGGCGGTCAGCAGCATGATGCGTCTCGCCTTCGCCAGGACGGGAAAGGTAATCGTGATGCGCCAGGATGAAAATTTTTCAACGAAGACGGGGACCACGGTTGTATTGCCTTCGTTCAGAGCTGCCGTCCCCGGAAAGAGAGAGGCGATATGTCCGTCTGGGCCCAAACCCAGCATGACGAGATCAAGCATGCCTCCTGGGACGACCCTTGCCAGTGTCTCCGCGTAGTCTAGCGCAGCGCCGTCCGGCCCTCTTTCCGTTTGGATCCGATAGACATTCTCTTCACGGATGCCGAGCGGTGCCAGTAAGGTTTCGCGGGCCATCCTGAAATTGCTGTCCTCGTGATCCTTGGGAACGCAGCGTTCGTCTCCAAAGAGGATGAAGACCTTGGTCCAGTCGATGGCGTCCCGGTAAGACGGCAAGGCGAGGTGCTCGAAGAGCAGACGCGGTGTCGATCCTCCGGAAAGCGCGACATAGAAGGCACCGTGATCCTCGATGGCGTTGCGCGCTTGCCTACACCAATACGCCGCCGTGATTTCCCCGAGTTCGGCGCCGTTACGCGCGATATGTAAGATGGCATTGGATACGTTCACTGTAACCCCCATGTCGCCTCGACTGTGTTAACCTTACTCGCAGTATGTATCATCCCGGACCAGGAATGAACCTGAAATTTCGGTTCGGGGCGGCTCGATTTCTTTTATACTCTATATGGTTATTTCGCCGGCGCAGGGGGAGACGCCGGTAGGATAGTCGCGCTTGTTGCGCCAAGGTAGCTAAAAGAAGAGGAGGGGGCATTATGGAGGCATTGAACAATATACCTGTTGCGGTTGGTTTCGGAATCCTGATCGGTCTTGTCGTGGGGTGGATGATCAAATCGGGCTCCGGTGGAAAGTCCGAGCAGGCGCTGCAGCAGAGCAAGGATGAAATGGAACAGTATCGCAAGGAAGTGACCGCCCACTTCGAGAAGACCGCTAAGCTGGTCGGCGCGATGACCGAACAATATCGTGCCGTCTACGATCATCTCTCCGACGGCGCCCAAAAGCTCTGTAACGACCCCACCGCGCGATTGGATGCGATCGGCCAAGGAGAGGCTCTGATCGCCGCGCACATCGAGCCCGCCGCGGGTCAGAACGCCAAGCCCGTCGCGGAAGCGCGTCGGGAACAGCCTACGGCTGCGTCCTCGGCGGACGAAACCGTAGCGGATGCGGAATCACTCAAGGGAAAGACCGCCACGCCCGGGAAAGAAGCGCGGGTAGAGGATGATAGCGGCGCTACCGAGAAAAGGACGCAAACTGAGCCCGAGGAACGTACGGCCACCTAGCGCTTGTTGCCGGGCCGCCTAAACGCGGCGCTTTTGCAACGTCACAAACCGGTAGGGATAGGGGTTTTTCTGATCGGCCGCATGACTTTCCGTTTCGACCTCCTCCCACTGGTCTTGCGCGTACGGCGGAAAGGTTGTGTCGCCATGGATATCGGCTTCGATCAACGTCAGATACATAAGGTCGGCCTTCGCCAACGCCTGACGGTAAATTTCGGCACCCCCGATAATCATGACCTCGCCGCTACGGCCGTTCAAAGCGTCATCCAGGCTGTGGACGACGGACATCCCCGGAAGCTGAAAATCCCGCTGTCGGGTGACGACGACGTTGTCTCTGCCGGGCAAAGCCTTGCCAAGAGACTCGGCCGTCTTGCGGCCCATGATGATGGTCTTGCCCATGGTCCGTTCGCGAAAGTGCCGCATATCGGCGGGAAGGTGCCACGGCAGCGCGTTGGCGTCGCCAATGACGCCATTGCGCGCAACCGCCGCGATCAACGCGACGACCGGACCCTCCTTGTCGCTCATACCGCGACGGCCGCCCGGATCGGCGGGTGCGCCTCGTAATCGATCAACTCGATATCCTCGTAACGAAACGCGAACAGATCTTTGCATTCGGGGTTGAGGCGCACCTTCGGAGGCGCAAGCGGGGACCGGCTGAGTTGGAGGTCGGTTTGTTCCAGGTGATTCAGGTAAAGATGCGCATCGCCGAGGGTGTGAATGAAGTGTCCGGGTTTGAGATCGCAGGCCTGAGCGATCATGAGCGTCAACAAGGCATAGGAGGCGATATTGAACGGTACGCCAAGGAAAATATCGGCGCTGCGCTGATACAACTGGCAGGACAACCGTCCCTCCGCGACGTAAAACTGAAATAGACAATGGCAGGGTGGCAGCGCCATCTCGTCGACGTTGGCGACGTTCCACGCGCTGACGATCAGCCGTCGGGAGTCCGGCCGCTGACGGATATCATCGAGCAAACGAGTGATTTGATCGTACTGCCGTCCGTCCGGGCCCGGCCAAGAACGCCACTGGTACCCGTAGACCGGGCCGAGATTGCCGTTTTCATCGGCCCACTCGTCCCAGATGGAGACGCCGTTTTCCTTGAGATAAGCGATATTGGTATCGCCGGCGAGGAACCAAAGCAATTCGTGGACGACGCTCTTGAAATGCACCTTCTTAGTGGTCAGCAACGGGAATCCATGGCTGAGGTCGTAACGGCTCTGGTGTCCGAAAATACTCAGGGTCCCGGTCCCGGTACGGTCCTCTTTCCGGACACCGTTTTCACGGACATGTTTCAGGAGTTCAAGGTAGGTCTGCATCGTGAAGCGCTTCTCGGGTCAATCGTTTGCCTGTCGCGTGCGGTAGGCCAAAACCAGCAGTATAACCCCGCCTGCGATCAAGGGCACGGAAAGGATCTGTCCCATCGTCACCCAATCGAAGGCGATAAAGCCCAGTTGGGCGTCCGGCATGCGAAAGAACTCAAGCAGAAATCGAAAGGCCCCGTATCCCAAAAGAAACATTCCGGATACCGCCATCCGGGGACGGGTATTTCGGGAAAAAATCCAGAGTATCAGAAACAATAGTAGGCCTTCGCAAAACGCCTCGTACAGTTGCGACGGGTGTCTGGGCAGGCCGCCGGCCTCCGTCCCGGGAAAGACCATTCCCCACGGCGCATCGGTGACCCGGCCCCAAAGCTCCCCGTTGATGAAATTACCGATGCGTCCGGCACCCAATCCGATGGGCGCCATCGGTGCGAGGAAGTCGGTTACATCGAAAAAGCGCTTGCCCGTTTTGCGGGCGAACCACGCCATGGCGGCGAGTACGCCGATCAGGCCGCCGTGAAAGGACATGCCGCCTTCCCAAATGTGGAAGATATTCAACGGATGCTCGAGATAACTGTCCAGATTGTAGAACAACACATAGCCGAGACGTCCCCCGAGAACGGCGCCGACGGCGCCGTAGAAAACCAGGTCCGAGACATTTTGTTCGTCCCAACCCGAGCGGTTTCGTGCGCGACGATTGCCAAGGAGCCAAACGGCGCCGAAACCGATCAGATACATGATGCCGTACCAATGTACGGCAACGGGGCCGATTTTGATCAGCACTGGATCGATGTGGGGATACTTAAGCATGCGACGAGAGGACGGCGGGCCGAGGGCCCTCAATCATGAGGGGGAACGCGCGTGAGCAGCCGCTTTTGCCGCCGAAGCTGCCAATCCTTCCTGACGCGAAAGACCCAGAACAACTTGATCACGAAATAACCCAGTATGGCGCTGATCGTACCGAGCACGAAACAGCCGAGCAGGAAAGGCTCCCAGATGTACGCCATCTTATGAATTAGCCAATCCCATGTCAGTTCAAAGGCAAACGCTTGCTCAGGGGCGTCGAGAATCCAGGTGCCTACCAAGTAGCAGAAATAAAAGATCGGCGGCATGGTGAGCGGATTGGTGAGCCAGACGAGTGCGACGGAGATCGGAAGATTGGCCTCGAATACGATAGCTGCGCCCGCCGAAAGCCACATCTGGAACGGAACCGGTACGAAAGCCATAAACAATCCGATCGCGAAGGCCTTGGGTACGGAACGCCGGTTCAGGTGCCACAGGTTGGGATTGTGCAGGAAGGTGCCAAAGCTCCTGAGCAGCTTGTGTTCTTTGATGACCTTGTGGTCGGGAACGAATCGTTTCAGGAGTCTTTTGGCCATCGGGCTATTCTAGCCTATGCATCGAGGGATACAGTAGCATTCTTGCATCGCGTTGGCAGGGAGGCCGCGTCATGAGACTTAATGCGACCATGTTTTTGCTTGGTATCCTCGTATTCCAGCAATTGGCAAGTCTACCTGATATTCCGTTATTGGCGTTGGCGCCGTTGGTAAGTGCCGGCCTCATCATGCGCCGGACGCGTCCGATTGCGATGGCCCTCGCGGGATTTCTCTGGGTGGGCGTGGTTGCCACGCATGCCGTCGAGCACGGCCTGGACCCTGAACTCGAAGGCAGGGACATTGCGATCGAAGGGGTGGTCGTGTCGGTTCCTACGCCCCTGGATACCGCGGGTCTAAGATTTGATTTCCGCATCGAACGTTGGACAGCCCATGCACGGCGCTGCTGTCATCCGGACAGAATCCGACTGTCCTGGTATGGCGCGATCGATCAGTTGCGCGCGGGCGAACGCTGGCGCTTCCAGGTGCGCCTCAAGCGGCCTCACGGACTGATGAATCCCGGGGGATTCAATTACGAGGATTGGCTGTTCAGCCGAGGCATCGGTGCAACGGGCTATGTCAGAGTGGGAGACGGGAATCGTCGCCTAGGGCGATCCGGTTACGCACTGGATCGTCTTCAGGACTTGCGTCAGTACCTCTTTGAGTCCTTACAGAGGGTCATGGCCGACGAGAGAATGAAAGGGATTGTCACTGCGCTTGCCATGGGGGAGCGACAGGGAATTGATTTTGAGCAATGGCGTGTTCTGACGGGGACCGGAACGAGTCACCTGGTGGCGATATCGGGTCTTCACGTCGGACTCGCCGCCGGGGCCGCCTATTGGTTGGTAGGATTCCTGTGGGCGAGATTGGGTCGTTTACCCTTATGGTTGCCCGCGCAACGTGCTGGAGCGGTCGCCGGATTCACCGGGGCCTTGGTTTACGCAGCCCTCGCCGGATTTTCGTTGCCTACCCAGAGGGCATTGGTCATGGTCGCCATCGCGATGGCCGGTATCTTTTGGGGCAACCGCCACGGCGCGGGCCGGACCCTTGCGGTCGCTTTGTTCGCCGTGCTGATCTACGACCCGTTGTCCGTTATGTCCTCGGGATTCTGGTTATCCTTCGGCGCAGTGCTCGCGATCCTGATCAGCGTTCGTCATCGGACGCGCCATTCGGGTTCCTGGTGGCGATGGGGCCGGATCCACGTCGTGTTGGGCGTCGCCCTGTCACCGGTGCTCATCTACTTTTTTCAGTCGGTGCCGGTATACGCGCCTCTAGCAAACCTGTTTGCGGTGCCTTGGGTGGCCTTCGTGGTTGTCCCATTGACGCTTTTGGGCACGAGCGCACTAGTGCTGTGGCCCGCTCTGGGTGAAACGATGCTTCATCTCGCTGCCGGTGGGATGGAGGCCTTGTGGATACCTCTGGAGGGACTGGCGAGTTTGCCGGGTGGGCGGTGGCTATTTGCCGCGTCCTCGCCTTGGACGTTGATCCCTGCTTTTTTTGCGACGGTTCTGATGTTACTGCCTAGAGGAACGCCTGGCCGGGCGGTCACCGCATTTCTGGTGATCCCACTTGTCATGGGCCGATCGGATCGCCCCGAGGAAGGCAAGTTCCATTTGGCGCTGCTCGACGTAGGACAGGGGCTCGCGGCGGTGATAAGCACTCGCGACCATACCCTGATTTACGATACCGGCCCTGAGTTCGGACCCGGTTTCGACGCAGGGCAGGCCGTCATCGTGCCCTACCTGCTTCACGAGGGGATCGAAAGGATCGATACTGTCGTCATCAGTCATGGCGATCGCGATCACCGGGGAGGACTGGCTTCCCTGGCGGACGCGATACCGATCACACGCATCGTGACGGGCGTCCCCGGCGGGTTGGACGGCTTCGAAACGTCGCCCTGTGAAACCGGAAAGCAATGGGTGTGGAACGGAGTGGCGTTCGCTTTCCTGCATCCCGCGCCCGGCTACACGGGGATCGGCAACGATCGTTCCTGCGTCCTTAAGGTCGGGCCCCCGGGGCACGGGTTGCTGTTGCCGGGCGATATCGAGGCATCGGCCGAATCAGCGCTTCTCGAGCGTGACCGAGCGGCGGTCGGGGCCAGTGTGCTTGTCGCTCCCCACCATGGCAGCAAGACCTCGTCGACAGAGCCGTTCTTGCGCGCGGTAGCCCCCGATCTGACGCTGTTTGCCGTCGGCTATCGGAATCGCTTTGGTTTTCCTCGACCGGAAATTATCGGCCGGTACCGGCGGCAGGGCAGCGCTCGTCGCGATACGGCCCGCGACGGCGCGATCCTGGTGGATTTCTCCGGTCGGGGCGATATCGAGCGGATTGTATCCTATCGCGCCTCAGCCCGCCGTTACTGGCGCTGGCAGGACTACTTTTACCCGGACGAAGACAGTATGATGGGCCGATAACACGCGTTTGTGGAGAGCTTTGTCGTGTACGAACTAATCATCTCAGGCGGATGGCTCATGTTGCCCATCCTCTTGTGCTCCGTAGTGGCCATGGCCATCGTGGCCGAGCGATTGTGGGCGCTCAGACGTGTCCGTGTCTGTCCGGGCGGTCTTGTGACGCAAATCTGGCAGTGGGCTCAGTCCGGTCAGCTTGATACCGGCAAAATCATCTCCCTGAGGTCCAACTCCCCGTTGGGTCGGGTGCTCGCTTCGGGCTTGTCCAGCCTGAATCAAAGCCGGGAGATCATGAAGGAGAACATCGACGACACCGGCCGACATGTCGCGGCGGAGCTCGAGCGTTTTCTCAACACGCTCGGTACGATCGCGTCGATCTCCCCGTTATTGGGCCTTTTAGGCACCGTGATCGGAATGATCAAGGTCTTTACCGCCATCACGGTCAGTGGTGTCGGCAATGCGGCTGCACTGGCCGGCGGCATCTCCGAGGCCTTGCTGACGACGGCGGCGGGTTTATCCGTCGCCATCCCGACCTTGATGTTTTACCGTTATCTGCGCGGTCGCGTGGATAGGCTTGTCATGAGCATGGAGCAGGAGTCGCTTAAGCTCGTCGAGATGCTGCATGGTGAACGCAAGGGACCGATCGTGGAGGCTGCTGCGGAATGAGGTGGCAGCGCGGATTTCGAGACGAGCCCGAACTCGGCATCACGCCGCTGATCGACGTCGTCTTCCTGCTGCTGATCTTTTTCATGATCTCGACGACGTTCAAGGATGATTCTCAGATCACGATCGATCTCCCCCAAGCCAGCTCCGTACCCGCAAAGGAGGATCGGCCGCCGCTCGTGGTCACGATCGACGCCCAGGGGCATTACTTCGTCAACGACCGCCGCTTGGTCAACGATTCGCCCGACACGCTCAGGAAGGCCTTCGCGCGCTACACGACGCAGCAGGAAGGCAGGACCCCGAGCGGCCTCGTGATTCGTGCCGACGGGCAGGCGCCTCACCAAGCCGTCATCACGGTCATGGATGTCGCGAGACGGGCCGGGATCGTTCACGTATCGCTGGCCACGCGCCCCCTGGAAAACGCGGAGTGAGCGATCATTCTCCCCACACTCCGGTCGTGGACGGAGCGGTGATCTATCGCCGCTTGCTCGGTTACGCCTATCCCTACCGGCTCTACTTCGTCGTAGCGGCGCTCGGCATGGGTCTCGAGGCGGGCGCCGACACCGCTTTTGCGGCGCTCATGAAGCCCATGCTCGACGGCAGCTTCGTGAACAAGGACCAGCATTGGATCGGTTTGATTCCCTGGCTGATCGTCGCTTTGTTCACGATACGCGGTTTGGCGGGTTTCGCGTCGGGCTATATGATGTCGTGGATCGGGCGCCAGGTCATCAAATCCCTGCGAGGGGCCATGTTCGATCATCTGCTTTGCCTGCCGGCGCGATTTTTCGACCAGAACGCCTCGGGTCAGTTGATCTCCAAATTCACGTATGACGTCGAACAGGTCGCCAACGCGACCACCCAGGCCGTAACCGTCTCGATTCGCGATACGCTGGCCATCATCGGCTTGCTAGGTTGGATGACCTACATCAGCTGGCGGCTGACGCTGGCCTTTATCGTCGTCGGGCCGGTCATCGCGATCATCATCGTCTATATCAACCGCCGTTATCGTAAGATCGGCGCGGCGCTGCAGGCCTCCATGGGGGACGTCACCCATGTCGCGGAGGAGAGCGTCGAGGGATATCGCGTCATCAAGGCCTTCGGCGGCAAGGAATACGAACGCCAGCGTTTCGAGGGCGCCAACGAGCGTAACCGTCAGCAGTACATGAAGATGGTTGCGACCAAGGTCGGCAGTATTCCGCTGGTCCAGTTCATCGTCGGTCTTGCGTTGGCGGGGATTACCTATATGGCGACGTTGGACTCGATGCTCGGTACGATCAGTGTCGGCAGTTTCATGTCCTTTCTCGTCGCCATGCTGATGCTGCTTACGCCGATGAAGCGGCTGACCACGGTCAACGCAGCGATCCAGCTCGGAATCGCTGCTGCCAAGAGCCTGTTCGACCTACTCGACAGCACTGCGGAGTCGGACCATGGCACGCAGGTCCTGGGGAGGGCCACCGGTGCCGTCCGCTACGAAAAACTGTCGTTCCAATACGGAAGAGGCAACGCGCGCATCATCGACGACGTCAGCTTCGAGGTGTCCCCCGGTCAGACCGTTGCGTTCGTCGGACCTTCAGGGGGCGGCAAGACGACCCTCGTCAGCCTGCTCATGCGTTTTTACGACATCGGACACGGCCGGATCCTGCTCGACGGTCGCGATATCAGGGATCTCAAACTCGATAACCTACGCAAACAGATCGCCTTCGTAGGACAGGACGTCATCCTGTTCAACGATACCGTGGCCCGCAACATCGCGTACGGCGCGCTTTCCGATGTAAGTGAGGAAGAGATCGTCAAGGCCGCAACGGCCGCCTATGCGATGGACTTTATTCGCGAACTGCCTCAGGGGCTCGACACCCTGGTCGGCGAGAACGGGGTCCTGCTCTCCGGTGGCCAGCGTCAACGTTTGGCCATCGCGCGGGCCCTACTCAAGGATGCGCCGGTCTTGATTCTAGACGAGGCGACCTCGGCGCTCGACACCGAGTCGGAACGCCATATTCAACGCGCGCTGGACGGGCTTATGAAGAACCGGACGACGCTTGTGATCGCGCATCGCTTGTCCACGATCGAAAAGGCGGATCAAATCCTCTATGTCGAAGACGGTCGCATCGTCGAGCGCGGACGCCACGAGGAACTCCTGGCCAAGGGCGGCCATTACGCAGCGCTCCATCGTCTGCAGTTTCACGGCCTCGAGGGGGCCTGAGCGAACGGGAGCGCCCCTTGAGTTCGCTACAGGCAGTCTGGTATCGACGGAAGAAGAGTCCCTGGTCGTTCGCGTTGTGGCCGTTGGCCGCGCTTTTCGGCCTGATCACGGCGTTCCGGCGGGGGGCGTATCGGTGCGGGTTTTTCAAAGTGCATCACCCGGCCGTTCCCGTCGTTGTGGTCGGTAACATCACCGTCGGTGGAACCGGCAAGAGCCCATTGATCATCACGTTGGCCAAACAACTCCGCAAGGCCGGATTTCATCCGGGCATCCTATCACGGGGCTATCGAGGCGCGGCCGACAGCTGGCCTCAGGCGGTGGGGCCGGATAGCGACCCGCTTATGTTCGGCGATGAGCCGGTCATGATTGCAGCGCGCACGCGCTGCCCCGTTGCGGTGGGGCCGGATCGCGTCGCCGCCGTTCGAAAACTGCTCGTGGAACACGCTGAATGTGACGTGATCCTATCCGACGACGGTTTGCAGCACTACCGCTTGGGGCGCGACATCGAGATCGTCGTGGTCGACGGTGCGCGACGTTTCGGTAACGGCCTGCTTCTGCCGGCGGGTCCGCTACGCGAACCGATCGAAAGGCTGGCCGAGGCCGATTTCGTCGTGACAAATGGAGGCCATGCCGAGCCCGGCGAATATGGCATGACATTGCGTCCTTTGGCATGGCGTCCGGTCACGGGGGCCGGCGAGCGTATGGAGTTGAACGCCTTCGACGCTCGGGATGCCCACGCCGTGGCGGCAATCGGCCATCCCGAACGCTTCTTTTCGACGCTGACCCAGCTCGGTATCCGTTTCGATAAGCGGACGTTTCCGGATCACCATCCCCTTTGGCCGGCCGATCTCGCCTTCGACGATGAACTGCCCATATTGATGACCGAAAAGGATGCCGTGAAATGTCGTGACTTCGCGCTCGAGAACGCCTGGTACCTGGAAGTCGAGGCTACGGTCAGCAGAGATCTGATAGACTCTCTATTGTTGCAGCTGCCCAAGACATCACACCTTTAATCTGAGGACGCATCGTAATGATCGATAAGAAGTTGCTCGACATCCTCGCCTGCCCTGTCTGCAAGGGACCCTTACGCTACCGGCGTGATCCCGAGGAACTGATTTGCAAGGTGGACCGCCTTGCCTATCCGGTTCGCGACGACATTCCCGTCATGCTCGAGGACGAGGCTCGGGAGCTCGCTCCGGAAGAAGAGATATGAGTGGATTCGTGGTCGTGATCCCGGCGCGATATGCGTCGACCCGCTTGCCCGGAAAGCCGTTGCGTCTTTTGGCCGGACGGCCGATGATCGCCCACGTCTACGAGCGCGCGCTGGAAAGCGGCGCAGACGAGGTCATCATCGCGACCGATGACGATCGCATCATGCAAGCCGCGCAGTCCTTGGGCGCAGATTGTCAGTTGACCGCGCCGGACCATCCGTCGGGGACCGATCGGATCGCCGAGGTCATCGATGCCAGGGGCTATGCGGATGACCGGATCATCGTGAACCTGCAGGGCGACGAGCCCTGCATGCCGGGCGTCCTCGTCCGGCAGGTCGCGGACGATTTGGCGGGTTTACCGGACGTCGGTGTCGCGACGCTTTGCGAACGTATCGAGACGGCGGCGGAGCTCTTTGATCCCCACGTCGTAAAGGTGGTGACTGACGCGACGGGCTTCGCTTTATACTTCAGTCGGGCCGTTATCCCCTGGGACCGAGAGGCCTTTGCGGTCACGACCGAGGATCTGCCCGCGGCGGTCGAGCATTTCCGTCATATCGGACTTTACGCTTACCGCGCCGGCTTCGTTCGCGAGTACGTGCGTTGGGCGCCCAGCCCGATCGAACGCATGGAAGTGTTGGAGCAATTGAGGGTGTTATGGAACGGGTATCGCATCCATGTCGCCAGGGCGTTGACGCACCCGGGACACGGTGTGGATACCGAACAGGATCTGGATCGGGTGGCGGCGCAAGTGCTCAGCCAGGAGACCTGATACGGGACTCAGGTTACAGCGTTCGCTGCATGTACGGCTTAGATTTTAGAGCAGTTCGAGGTCGAGACCCTCGATATCCACGGACCCGCTTTCGGTCAATGGGATCGTGACTTCGGTGGTCTCGGGGACACGGCGATGCGCCTCGCCGTGCTGATCGGCCTGGATCGTATTGGTGTCGCAGCTCTTGAGCACGAGTGTGGGCACATCTTCCATGAGCACCTCGACGATCTCAAAGAGCCGGCCCTGATGGCGGGCTCGGCGACCTATGAGCTTGCGCAGAAAAATATTGCGCAATTCGGTGATCTTGGAGTCAAAAGCCCGCATGGTGAGCGCGACCGTTTTTCAATATTTCCATACCATGCGATCATAGACCACTTGGCTTCTTTGGGTAAAGGAAAACGGTAACAGAATGAAGACCCGCGTGCTGTTCGTTTGTATGGGAAATATCTGTCGTTCGCCTACGGCCCAGGGCATGTTTTCACACCTTCTTGAAAAACGCGGTCTTATAGATCTTTGCGACGTCGATTCGGCCGGGACGATTTCCTATCACGCCGGAAGTCCGCCTGACCGGCGCGCTCAGGCAGCCGCCCGCGGGCGCGGGATCGATCTGTCCGGACAGAGGGCGCGTCAGGTGATGCCGGTCGATTTCGAATCTTTCGATTTCATCCTCGCCATGGATGAGGATAATCTGGCGGATCTGTTGTCGCGCGCGCCGACGGACTACCGGGATAATATCTCCCTGATCATGCAGCATGCCGGCTGGGAAGGGGGTCGGGAGGTTCCCGACCCCTATTACGGTGGTGCGTCGGGCTTCGAGCAGGTACTCGATCTGCTCGAAGCCGCATGCAACGGATTTATCGATAACGTGCTATTGCAAAGGCTCAGTGAGTCCGGAAACGGCTGACGCAGCCGACCAACTGTTTCGACACCGAACAAACGTCTTCATTGGCGATCCGCAGTTGCTGAGCCTCGTCCATGGTCTGCTCGGCGGATTCGCTGATATTGCAGATATTGCGATTGATTTCCTCGCAGGTCATATTCTGCTCAGTCGCCGCGCTGGCGATGCAGTCCACCATATCGGCGATCGAGGACACGGAGTGCTCGATCGCGCGGAGTTTTTCCCCGACGGAAGTGACCGATTCGACTGAATTCTGCGCCTTTTGATGGCCCTGCTCCATGGCTTGCGCCGTCGAGGAGGCAGTCGCCTGAAGGCGCTCGATCATACCGCTTATCTCACCCGTCGAGGTTTGGGTGCGTTGCGCCAGGGTACGAACCTCGTCGGCCACG
This sequence comes from Gammaproteobacteria bacterium, assembly GCA_016124415.1. Taxonomy (GTDB): domain Bacteria; phylum Pseudomonadota; class Gammaproteobacteria; order SZUA-140; family SZUA-140; genus RI-283. The sequence goes on from WGNS01000002.1 coordinate 65,800, forward strand.
ACCGCGAAGCCGCGACCCTGCTCCCCCGCCCGGGCGGCCTCGATGGCGGCATTGAGTGCGAGCAGGTTGGTTTGTTCGGCGATGTCGTTGATGACCTCGATGATACGATCGATGGCCATACTGTTTTCATGAAGCTCGCGAATGACCCGCGTGCTGTTGGCGACGTCTTCGGCCAGGCTCGTAACGGCATCGATGGTCTGTTGGGCCATGACTCCGCCATCCTTGGTTTCGAGTCTGGCGTCGCCGGCGGCCTCGGCAACCCGCTCGGCGTTGCTGGCGACTTCCTGGCTTGTGCTCAGCATCTCGTTCATGGCCGACGCGATATGGCTGATCTCGTCGCGCTCCTTCTCGATGTGCTGGGTCGTGCTGCTGGCGACGTTCTTCAGCGTATCCGAAGTCTGCTGCACCGCGTCCGAGGATTCCCTGATCTGATGGACCATGCCGTTGATATTACCCCTCATCTGGTCGATGTTGGTGGCCAGATCGGCGATTTCGTCGTTGCGATTCAGCGCGATGTCGGGGCCCCCGAGATTGCCGGAAGCCATGGATTTTACGCCGTGAGAGATCTTGCCGATGTCGGCGATCAGTTTGCGGATCTGCAAGATCAGGACGCCGAAGATGCCGGCCAGCAACAACGAGGTGATCACGACGAATAGTATCGTCCGGTTGTTGATCGAATGCTGATCGTCGAGATTCGCGCTGACTTGCTTGACGGCATCGGCGATGAAGGGTTCAAGGCGAGTGGACAGGGCCTCGGCGACCGCATCGAACTCCGGCATCATGGCGTTGCCTTTCTCGGGACCGCCGGCGACATAGGCATTGGCCATCTTTTTACCGACGGTGTAATAGCTGTCGAAGGCCTCCGAGATGTCTTTCAATTCCGTAGACTGCTCGGGGTGAAGCGCAGTCAGCTCCTTGATCAGCGCCGCGGACTTCTGGGCATTCTCTTCTGCGAGACTGAAACCATCGTCCAGGCCGTTCTGGCCTCGGGTTGCGCTGACGTCGGTCAGAAACTGTTGCACCTGGATCACCGCGGTGTCGAGTTCCTTGACCTTGAGCATGAACGGCAGGTCCCTTTCAGTGGTCAAGCGGTTCACGCTCTCCGACTGATGGGTCTGCAGAAAGACGTTGGTTGACAGTACCACCAACGCGAGAATGGATAGCCCCGTCATAATGACGAATTTCCTGGTGAGCGACAGGTTAGCAAAGGGCATATGGTTCCCCTCCATTGTGACCAGAGTTAGTTGAATAACCCAGTTATCGGCCCAACTAATTCGACTTTGAGGGTTGCGGCTAAGATTTTTGCTTACATTGCGCAATGGGTGCGCGTACCGGCGCGGCGTCCGTTTCAGATATGGTTGACGGCGGGAAAAACAGGCCCTAGGTCGTGACCTTAACCGCCGCCGAGGCGGCTTTAGCCTTCTCCAGTGCTTCCTCGACATCCCTGCCTCGGGCAAGGACTACTCCCATGCGGCGGTGTCCCACGACTTCCGGTTTGCCGAACAACCTGAGTTGGGTATCCGGCTCCCTAAGAGCCCGTTCAAGGTTCCCGAAGGCGACTTCGTTGGAATCGCCTTCGACAAGGATGACGCTCGAAGCCGACGGTCCGAGGAAGCGAATGGCCGGGATCGGCAGACCGAGAATAGCGCGGGCGTGCAGCGCGAATTCGGACAGATCCTGCGAAATCATCGTAACCATTCCGGTATCGTGCGGGCGCGGCGAGACTTCGCTGAAGATGACTTCATCCCCTTTGACGAAGAGTTCGACTCCGAAGATGCCGCGGCCGCCGAGCTCGTCAGTGATGCGCTCGGCGATCTCGCGGGCCCGGGCGAGCGCCGCGGGCGTCATCATCTGAGGTTGCCATGATTGCCGATAGTCGCCGCTGACCTGGACGTGGCCTATCGGTTCACAGAAACTCGTTCCGTTCGCATGACGCACCGTCAATAGGGTGATCTCGTAATCGAAATCGACGAAGGCCTCGACAATGACTTTGCCCGCCCCGCTACGCCCGCCTTGTTGGGCGTAGGCCCATGCGGCGTCGATGTCGTCCTCGGTGCCGATGGTGCTCTGCCCCTTGCCGGACGAACTCATGATCGGTTTGACGACACAAGGCAAACCCAGTTCGGCGACGGCGCGCTCGAATTCCTCCCGGGAGGCGGCGAAGCGATAGGGCGACGTTGGGAGGCGGAGTTCTTCGGCGGCAAGTCTGCGGATGCCCTCCCGGTTCATCGTGAGCTTGGCGGCGCGCGCCGTCGGAATGACCGTGTAGCCCTCGGACTCGAGTTCGAGCAGCGTGTCGGTCGCGATGGCCTCGATTTCGGGGACGATATAATCGGGCCGTTCGTCCTCGATGACGCGGCGCAACGCATGGCCGTCGAGCATCGACACGACATGACTGCGGTGCGCTACCTGCATCGCCGGTGCGTGTTCGTAACGGTCGACCACGATGACCTCTATGCCCAATCGCTGCATCTCGATGACGACTTCCTTGCCGAGTTCTCCGCCGCCGCAGAACAGTACGCGGGTGGCGGTGGGGGATAGGGGTGTTCCGATTTGGGTCATGTCACGGCGCTCACATGTTTCGTCGAACTCATTATATACGCGGGTTTCGGGCAATGTCCCTGAGTTCGACGGTGTCCCGCATCTTGATCCGGGAACGGTAGTCTGAGATTCTTTTCGGACGGAACAACAGCACGGTATACCGAGAGAAGCATGGAAAACACGGCATTTTGGATCAGGTCCGGCGCGCTGCTTGCGGCGTTGGCCATTGTGACGGGGGCATTCGGCGCACACGGCCTTCAGGGCAAGTTGGATGCGGCCATGATGTCCGTGTACGAAAAGGCCGTCTATTATCACGCTTACCATGCCCTCGGCTTGTTCGCCGTCGCGTTTGTTCGCGAGTATCGTCCGGATGCGCGGCGTGTGGTCTGGGCTGGCAGATTCATGCTCATCGGCATCGCGTTCTTTTCCGGCAGCCTTTATGCCCTGAGTCTGACCGGTGTGTCCTGGTTGGGCGCGCTGACGCCGATCGGCGGTTTGGCCTTCGTGGCCGCGTGGCTGACGTTGTTTTTCGCCGTTGCCAAGGCCTGATTGCCTTAAACCGGGATCGGTACCTAACCCGGCGCGCATGCGCTAGAATGCCCCCCGACCCGGGACGCCGATAACGCACGTCCTCACACCCTATATCACTACGCAGAGAGTAGTAGCGAACATGATCGATCCATCCCTGATTCGTAACCGTCTTCACGAGACGGCGGAGATTCTGGCCCGGCGCGGTTTCACGCTTGACGTTGCGGCCATAGAAAAGCTCGAAGCGCAGCGCAAGGAGACCCAGACCGAGGTCGAGCGCCTTCAGCACGAACGCAACCGCAGTTCAAAAGCCATCGGGCAGGCCAAGGCCCAAGGTCAGGACGTCGCGCCCCTCATGGAGGCCGTCGGTGCGCTCGGCGATCGTCTCAAGGAACTGCAAGGTCAGCTCGAAAGCATCCAGTCCGAATTGAGCGCGATTCTGCTGGGCATTCCCAATCTGCCGAACGATAGCGTCCCTGTCGGCGCGGGTGAGGAAGAGAACGTCGAAGTGAGGCGTTGGGGAACGCCGACGGAGATGGACTTCGGCCCGAAGGATCACGTCGCGCTTGGCGCCAATCTCGGCATGCTCGACTTCGAGCGTGCGGCGCGTTTGAGTCAGTCCCGTTTCATGACCATGTCGGGTCCGTTGGCGCGCCTGCATCGCGGCCTGATCTCGTTTATGTTGGATATCCATACGCGCGAGCACGGCTATACCGAATGGTACGTGCCCTACATCGTCAATGCCGATTCTCTGCGCGGCACAGGCCAGCTGCCCAAGTTCGAGGAGGAGCTGTTCGCGCTGCGTTGCGGCGAGGACGAACGCCAGTTGTACCTAATCCCGACCGCGGAGGTGCCGGTCACGAACCTCATGCGCGAAGAGATCATCGAGGCCGGGATGCTGCCGCGTCGCTTCGTCGCCCATACCCCCTGCTTCCGTAGCGAGGCCGGCTCCTACGGCAAGGATACCCGGGGCATGATCCGCCAGCATCAGTTCGAGAAGGTGGAACTCGTCCAACTGGTGCGCCCCGAAGAATCGTACGATGCGCTGGAGGCCCTGACCGGCCACGCCGAGGCCATTCTCCAACGCCTTGGCCTGCCCTATCGAGTCGTGGCGCTCTGTACGGGGGATCTCGGGTTCTCATCGGCCAAGACCTATGATCTCGAGGTTTGGCTGCCCGGCCAGCAGTGTTATCGCGAGATCTCGTCCTGCAGCAACTTCGAATCCTTCCAGGCGCGTCGTCTGCAGGCGCGATGGCGGAATCCGGAGACCGGGAAGCCGGAACTCGTCCATACGTTGAACGGTTCGGGACTCGCCGTAGGCCGGACCCTGGTCGCGATCATGGAGAACTTCCAGGATCGTCACGGCGCGATCCATATACCGGAGGCCCTGCAGCCCTATGTCGGCGGCATGACCAAAATCGCCTAAGGTCCCCTCCATGCAGCATTTGCCCGTCTTTCTCGATCTCCGCGATCAGACTTGTCTGATCGTCGGAGGTGGAGAGGTCGCCGCCCGCAAATGCGCCATGTTGCGGCGCGCGGGCGCCAAGGTGAAGATCGTCGCCCCTGCGCTGTGCCGGCGGCTCGCCGAAGCGATCGAGCCGGCAGCGATCGAACACGTTGCCCGTGATTTCCAGACCGCCGACGTCGAAGACGTCGCTCTCGTGGTCGCCGCGACCGACGACGGGGCGGTCAATGAAAAGGTCTCGCAAGCCGCTCGGGCACGGCGAATCCCGGTCAACGTCGTCGACCATCCCGAACTTTGCAGTTTCGTCTTTCCCTCGATCGTCGATCGCTCGCCGGTGATCGTGGCGGTCTCGAGCGGCGGCGCTTCGCCGGTGTTGGCGCGTTTGGTCCGGGCGCGCCTCGAAGGGCTGTTGCCGGCAGGCCTCGGTCGGCTCGCGAAGCTGCTGGGTCGTTATCGGGATCGGATCAAGCAGCGAATTCCGACGTTTTCCGAACGGCGGCGTTTTTGGGAGGATTTGATCCAGGGCCCGTTTTCCGAACACGTGTTGAGCGGCGATGAGGCCGCCGCCGTGCGTTTGCTTGAGGATCGTCTGGCCGGCAACGTTTCAGTCACCGGCGCGGTTTATCTGATCGGCGCGGGCCCGGGTGATCCCGATCTGTTGAGCTTCCGGGCCCTTCGACTCATGCAGGCGGCGGACGTCGTGCTGTACGATCGCTTGGTCTCTCCGGAGGTTCTGGATCTCGTCCGGCGGGACGCCGAGCGCATCTATGTCGGCAAGCGGCGCAATTATCACCGTATGCGGCAGGAAGAGATCAACGCTACGCTGTTGAACCTGGCACAGGCCGGCAAGCGGGTCGTGCGTCTCAAGGGCGGAGATCCGTTCGTCTTCGGGCGCGGCGGCGAGGAGATCGCGGGTCTCGCCGCCGCCGGCATCCATTTCGAGGTCGTGCCCGGCGTCACCGCCGCCAACGGTTGCGCCGCTTACGCGGGCATTCCGCTGACGCATCGCGATTACGCCCAGTCGGTCGTGCTCGTGACCGGAAATCTGCGCGACGGAAGGGTCAATCTGGATTGGGCGGGACTCGTTCGTCCCCAGCAGACGCTCGTGATCTACATGGGCCTTACCGGGCTCGATCAGATTTGCGCGGGATTGCAGTCCGCGGGCATGTCGTCAGCGATGCCGGTCGCGTTGATCGAGCGCGGCACCCTGCCCGATCAGCGGGTGATCGTTTCCACGCTCGCCGAATTGCCGGCTCGGGTGGCCGGCGAGACGATTCAGGCACCGACGCTGCTGATCGTCGGCGACGTCGTGCGCCTGCACGAACAGTTTGCCTGGCAGGTTACCGCAGGCGACTAAGCCACAAGGCGCGGGCCTGGGTCTCGGCATCCGCAGGATCCGTGGCCCGTTCGAGTAGGCGGAGTGCGATGGCGGCCGTACCGATCACCGCGGCCTCGCCGTATTCATCCTCTATTTCCCCGTTCCAGAGCGCCGCCAGCCTTGAAATGTCGAGCGTTTCCGGTGCGATATGGCGGCGCGTGAACATGGTCGGCCAAGTCTCGACGACGGTCTCGCGGCCGCGGACGCCGAGTACTTGGCATTCGCCGTCCGGATTGCGTTCCGCCTCGCCGCCCTCGCCCTTGAACACGACCATGTTGGGTTGCCCGAGCAGAACCGCGGCCTGTTGGTGGACGTCGCGGTAGTTGGGGTGAAAGATGCCCTGCATGAGATAGGGCGCCGACAGCGGGTTCAGCATGCGCAACAACGTGTTGATCGGCGAGCGTAGGCCGAACAGCCGTCGCAGTTCGAGGATATGCGTAAGGCCGGGGCTCAGGTGTTCCAGGCCGAGGTCAGCGAAACCGCCGTCGGCGACGGCGCGGCCGACCTCCTCGATACTTTCACAGACCGGCAGGCCGACCGACCGGAGCGCCTCATTACAATAGATCCTGTCGTCCTTGTTGCCGGGGGTGCCGTGCATGAACACGCGGATTTCGGCCCTTTCGGCAAGGAGGCGGGCGGCGAGGACGAACCAGGGCAGATGACGGCGCTTTCCGGCGTAACTCGACCAATCGAGGTCCACCGTAGGCAGCGCCGTGCCGTCGGACGGGAGTTCGACGTGGTTGCGAGCCGCGCGGATGAAGCCGGCGAGTTCTTCGGGGCTTTCCTCCTTGACGCGGATCAACATCAAAAACGCGCCCAGCTGCTCGGGCGTGGTCTGACCGTCCAAAATCATGGACATGGCGGCCTCCGCCTCCTCGAAAGTCAGCGAGCGACTGCCTTTTTTCCCCTTGCCGAGCGCTTGGATGAACGGCGCGAACGGGTGTTGTTGCATCGTATTTACCCTTGGATAAGGTGTGAATCGGGCCTATTCTGCGCTCGAACGCCGGACCGGACAACCGCTTCGCGGTCGAACCGTCGCGGCATTGGGCATCCGCGTGGAATTTCCTCATAATGTGCCCTACAAACAGAAGTTGCGCCGCAGGAGCGCAATCCTTAGAGGTCTTTGGCAAGGGGGAACCATGAACTGGTGGGGCAAGCTCCTGGGTGGAGCATTCGGATACATGCTGGGCGGCTATTTGGGGGCCCTGATCGGTGCCGCGCTGGGACACCGTTTCGACAAGGGCATCGCCAATATGGGCATTTCGATGAACCCTGCCGAGCGCGAGCGGGTTCAAACCGCCTTTTTTACGGCCACGTTTTCGGTGCTGGGGCACATCGCCAAGGCGGACGGCCAGGTCACGCGCGAGGAGATCCGGATCGCCGAAGCGGTCATGGAGCAAATGCAGCTCAACGACGAGCAAAAGTCCGTCGCCAAACGTCTGTTCAACGAAGGCAAGGAGCCCGATTTTGATCTCGACGGGGTGCTCGATCAATTCGTCGGCGTCTGTCACCGCCGCCACACGCTGTTGCGTATTTTCCTCGAGGTGCTCGTTCAGGCCGCGATGGCCGACGGCCACCTCAGCGATGCGGAGGAAGTCGTACTCCAGCGAGTCAGTTCGCACATCGGTTTCACGCCGGAGGAACTCGCGCATCTCGAATCCATGGTCGCCGCTTCCGCGCGTTGGGCGGGCGGCGGTGCGGGCCCGGGTGCAGGCCGAGGGCCGACGCGCGCCCAGGATCTTGCCAGCGCCTATGCCCTTCTCGATGTCCCCGAGTCGGCGAGCGACGCCGAGGTCAAACGCGCCTACAGGCGTCTCATGAGCCAACACCATCCCGATAAACTCGTCGCCAAGGGATTGCCCGAGGAGATGATGAAGATCGCCGCGCAAAAGACCCACGAGATCCGCCAAGCCTACGAACGAATCAAGGAGGCGCGTGGTTTCTGACGCGCCTTCGGGAGCGCTGAGCTAGCGTCGAAGGAGGTTGCCCGACGCCCTTCCGGAAGGCTTCGGGTCGACCACAAAGCCCCCCAAGGGCCCGGTTCTGTGATATCATGCACCGTTATTTGGGAAGGGCGCCGTCAGAGCGTTCCGAAACCCCCGCAAACGTTTTCACGACTTTTCAGCATAGGAGCGCAGTATGGCAACATCCGGAACCAGACGACCAGTGATGACCCTTTATTCACGGCCGGAGTGTCCGGATTGTCACCGTGTTCGCATCGTGTTGGCCGAGAAGAGCATCACGGCGGATATCATTGACGTCGATGTCGACAATCCCCCGGAGGATCTGATCGACCTCAACGCCAACATCACGCCGACGCTGATCGATCGCGATCTCGTAATCTATAACGCCCACGTCATCATGGAATACCTGGATGAGCGTTTTCCGCATCCCCCGCTCATGCCCGTCGATCCGGTGTCCAGGGCCCGCGCGCGACTGATGTTGCATCGTATCGAGGCGGATTGGTACAACATACTTCCCGAAATCATGAACGGCGACGAGAAAAAGGCCGACAAGGCCCGCAAGATCATCCTTGAGGATCTGCTCGTGTTGTCGCCGATGCTCGCCAAGAAGTCCTATTTCATGAGCGACGATTTTTCGATGCTGGAATGCAGCATCGCTCCGATCCTGTGGCGTCTTCCGCAGCTCGGCATCGAGTTGCCGTCGTCCGCCAAGCCGATGCAGGAATACGCGGAGCGCCTGTTTTCCCGCGATTCGTTCAAATCCAGCCTGACGATCCAGGAAGAAGAGTTTACGAGCTGGTAAGGATCGCCTGGGCACGGCATCCGCATGTTATACGGATGCCCGACCGGATTATTACGCCGGTTTTGTCGCGCGCCCTCCGGGGTGCCGGGGGTCAATTACTCAAGGGGGGATGAGCTGTGAGCGAGATGTCTTCTAGCAAACCATACCTGGTTCGCGCGGTGCGCGAATGGATTCTCGACAACCATCTGACGCCCTACATCCTCGTGCAGATCGGTTTTTCGGGGATGCGCATTCCGGAGGCGCATGCGGACGGCGACAAGATCGTGCTCAATATCAGTGAATCGGCCGTCACGGAGTTCGTCCTCGATAACGACCACCTGAGCTTCCTGGCCCGCTTCGGCGGCAAGAGCACGGACGTCTGCGTTCCGGTCGAAGCCATTCTTGCGATTTATGCCCGCGAGAACGGCGAAGGCATGGTCTTCGACCGGCTCGACACCAATGTCTCCAGGGCGTCGTCCGCAAAGACCGGTGTACGCAAGGCCACCAGCGGCAAGCCTCATCTCGAACTGATCAAATCGTAAGGGCGAGCGACCGGCAGGTCGCATTCACATCGCTTCGGTCGGAAACATCTTGCCGGGGTTCAGGATATTGTGCGGGTCGAAACGGGCTTTGATATCGCGCATGATGGCGAGCGACTCCCGATCCAACTCCCGGCCCACATACTCCTTTTTGACCAGACCGACACCGTGTTCGCCGGACAAGGTGCCGCGCAACGTCAGAACAGTCTCAAAGACCGCATCCAGACACTCATGCGCTCGCTTCATTTCAGCCGCGTCGTTCGGATTGACGAGCAAATTCACGTGGATGTTGCCGTTCCCTGCGTGACCGAAGTTCACGATCCGGATGCCGAAGCGTTTGCCGAGTGCTTCGAGCCTTGCGATCAGTTCCGGAATTCGTGAAACCGGCACGACCACGTCCTCGTTGATCTTGCCGGGCGCCACCGTCCTGAGCGCCGGAGACAAGGCCTTACGCATATGCCAAAGGCGACCGGCTTCGCGCCGATCGGTGGCCGTCTTGATGCGGAGGAGTCCGTCCACCGACGCCGCGTCCGAGATGGCGCGGCAGGCCTCCTCCATGAGCGACGCGGGTCCGTCGACCTCAATGATCAACAGCGCCCCCGCTTCGGCCGGGATCTCGATTTCGGTATGATGCCGGACCATGTCGATCGCGGATTTGTCCATGAATTCGAGGGCGCACGGCGTGATCGGCTGGGCCATGATCCGCGCCACGGCCTCGGCGGCCGATTCGATGTCGCGAAACAGGGCCTCGATCGTCGCAACCGCCTCTGCCTTGGGAGTCAGCCGTAAGGTCGCCTCGGTGATGGTGGCGAGCGTACCTTCCGAACCGATGAGCAGCCGCGTCAGGTCGTAACCGACGACGCCCTTGGTCGTGTATACGCCTGTGCGGATGGTTTCGCCGTTGCCGGTCACGGCGCGCAGGCCGAGCGTGTTTTCCCGCGGTGTCCCATACTTGACCGCGCGGGGGCCGGCTGAGTTGTAGGCGAGGTTGCCGCCGATTGAGCAAAAGGCCGCGCTGGTCGGATCCGGGGGCCAGAAGAATCCCGTGCGTCCTGCGGCATCCTGGATTTCCTGGTTGGTGACGCCGGGTTCGCAAACGATATAGCGATTTCCGGCGTCGACTTCGACGATCCGGTTCATACGCTCGAGGCTCAGGACGATGCCTCCGGCGGTCGGGACGGTCGCACCCGTCGTACCGGTGCCGCGTCCGCGGGCGATCAGCGGGATGCGCGCGTCGTAACAAAGCCTCGTAATGGCCACGACCTGTTCGTGATCGATTGCGAAGACCACAGCCTCCGGCAGCGCATGCAATTTGCTGTTGTCGTAGCCGTAAGGCCAGCAGTCCGCAGCCTCGTAGCAGACTTGGTCGGCGCCGACGATATCACGCAGGCGATCGAGGTCGACATGGCGCACATGGCCGCCCATCGTTCGCCTAATCCGTGTATTCGAAGACGTCGACGGCCCGGTCTACCCCCTCTACCTGCTGAACGGTGTCGTGGATGGCTTTGGCCATGGCGTGGGAGACGATGCCCATGAGGTAGACCACTTTACTCTCGGTGACGATTTTTGCGTTTGCGGCGGAGAAGCCCTTTGAGGACAGCAGTGCCAGTTTGACCTTGGTGGTCAGCCCGGCGTCATTGAGCCGCGACTGCACGGTGCTCGCCGGCCCGACGGTGATGGCGTTGTGTACCTTCCGAACCTTGTCGACGTGGCGAACGACGTCAATGGCCGTGGTTCTGGCCTCGCTGGTGGTCGCCTGTCCGGTCAGCAGGACGACATGATTGAAGCTCGTTGCCGAGATGTTGGTGGTTTTATCGAGACCGGGCGTCTGGCCGATCCGCCGCGCCGCGGTAAGTTCGATGCGCTCATCGTCGAGCATGACTTCCGCGTTTCTCGGGTCCACTCCGACCGAAGCGCCGCCCACGGCGCCCGCAACCACCGCGCCACCCACGCATCCGCCGAGCATCGAGAGCAGGCCGAGGAACAGTACAATCTTCAGTAGCTTCGTATTCATTACTTCTCCTTAGCGTGTTTCGAAGGCGCCGGGTATCCAGTCGATACCGAAGCCGCCCCGTTGCGCCGGGCATACGGAAACGACGTCGAAACGTACCGGACAGTTGCCGTAGATCCTCCGGACCGACAGGTAATGTTGGGCCGTGCGTATCAGCCGGCCTTGCTTGCGTGCGTCGACGCTCTCGGCGCCGCTTCCGTAGTTCGCGTACCGCCTGTAGCGTACTTCGACGAATACCAGGGTTTCGTCCTGGCGCATCACGAGGTCGATTTCGCCCATCCGGCAGCGATAATTGTGCTCGATAAGCGCGCATCCCCTTGATTCGAGGAAGCGGCATGCGGCGTCCTCGGCCGCCTTCCCGACGTCGGTCGTGCGCGAAGCTTGCCTAAAGAGGCTTCGCATGTCCGTTGACGAAGCGCGCCCACTGCAATTGGCGGAAGATGCGATTGCCGTTCTGCAGCGATAAAACGCCCGTTTCACCGAAATAGCGTTCGTGCGGAAACGTACGCAAGGTCTCGATGTTTTCGATCAAATGATAGGCATCGACGCCTAACGCGTAGATACGGGTGTAGCGGTTGGCATCCTTGGGCCAGAGTTTATCGATCGTCCGATGATAGGCGGCCGTTCGGCGATCGCCGGAGAGTACCCACGGGATGTCGCAAAAGGAGACGCCGTCGAGGTCTCGGTTGAAGCGATCGGTATCTTCGCCGGCGAAAATCGAGGAGGCGGCATATACCGGGAGGTCGCTGGCGTAATGGAATTTGAGCTGAGGGCGAATCAGGCGTCCGACACGGGGGTTGGCGACGAGGTAGACGAAGTCCGCGTCATGGCGTCGTCTTGGTTCAAAGTTGGCCCGGATGCCGAGCCGTTTGTTGAGCAGATCCGCGCGCCTTTCGCTATCGTCGAGATCCAGAAGCGCCGTGATCGGCTTCGAAAAATCGCTGGCTTCAGGATCGTAACGCTGGAGTTCGAGCACCCGCCCGCCGAGTTTCGACCATTCGTTCTCAAAGTCGCCGGTCAGGCGGTCGCCCCAACCGCCCGTGGGCGCCAGCAACAGGGCTTCGTTGTTGCCATCCAGCCAAGCCTGCTGAGCGATCTGCTTGATCTCATCCTCCGGTGCCAGCCCGAACTGAATCAATCCGGCGGGCGTTTCCGAGCCTTGGTCGAGATAGTTGATGACCAGTGTCGTCACGGGGAACGTGCGGTGATTGGCGATCAGCGCCTCGACGGCCTCCTTGCGGATCGGTCCTATGACGAACTCGGCCCCGTCGGCGACGGCCCGGTCGTAGACGTCGCCGACGGAGGCGATGTCGTCACCGAGGTCGTAGCTGCGAATGACCGGTTGATAGGCCTTGTCGCCGCGATCGTAGTAGGCCATGAAAAAGGCGTCTCGGAAGGCCGCCGCCCACTCTGCGAGTTTGCCCGTCTGCGGCAGCAGCAGCGCGATTTGCTTGGGTCGGTGATAGATCTGGGCGAGACGCGTATGTACCGCGTCGATAACGGCCGGAGACGCCGGATGGTCGGGATACAGGCGGCGCCATTCGGCGAGCCCCTCTTCCGCGTCCTTCAACGAACTGGGCTGGCTTTTGGCGATCCTGGCGAGAGCGATCCAGCCGCTGAAGTGATCGGGTGGCGGGGTAATGGTTTCCCCTTCGAGCATGTCGGGCGGCAATGCCATCAGCGATTGCCAGAGGATCTGTTCGTTGTCGTGAAGGGTATCCGCGTCGCTCGCATCCAGCAGGTCCTGCCGCGCGGACCGCTCGCGTACGGCTTCCATCGTCTGCCCGGTGCGCTCGTCCGCCAGGGCGCGCAACTCATGGATCTCGGCGAGCTCCTGATGGGACAGTGTTTCGGGTTGTGATTCGGAAAGGAGCTTTAGGGCATCGTCGGGGCGTTGGGTGGCGAGGGCCAACCGGGCGTCGAGGACGATCTTACGTCTTGCCTGAGCCTCCGTAAGCGTCTCCTGTTCCAACAGGCTTAAGGTGTGTTCGGCGCCTTCGATGAAGTTACCTTTGAGGGATTCGCCGCTCGCGAGCAATAGATCGTCGACCCTGTCCGCTCCGGTTGCGAGCTCTGCGAGGCGGAGATAGTCATGCGCGGCGGCCTGATGGTCGTTTTGTTCGACATGCTCGCGGGCGGATTTCAAGAGTGCGCCGACGATGCTGGCCGTGTCGCGGCCACGCTCCGGGGTCGTGGTGCAGGCGCCGAGGAAGAGCGCGGCGACAAGGCCCGCGGCGATCCACCGCCCTGCCGAGACGACCGGTTTCGGTCCGTCTCGGAACGCGTTGCCGCCGGCGGGCGTTGAGGCCCGCTTCCGGTCGCGTCGTAGAATGTCCCGGGTGCGTGATGTCTTCATGGCGCGGTTTATCGGAAAGCTGGATCGTCTCTGGAAAATCGGTAATATGGCCTTGAACACGTAGGCAAACACACCGTGCGGGCCATTCCGGATGGGGGTACCGCTCCACATTATGCCAGGGCGGGCCGGTCTCACGGTGAACCGGTTTCACAGTATCAGGGGGGAGTCATTGAGTGTCAATCGTCGCGGGCGTTTTGTATGTCGTCGCCACGCCTATCGGCAATTTGAACGATATTTCCCCTCGGGCGCTCGAGGTACTCGGCGCGGTTGATTTGATCGCCGCGGAGGATACCCGTCATTCGGCGCGTTTGTTACGGCATTTTCGGGTCCAGACGCCCTGTCGGGCCTATCACGACCACAACGAACAAACGGCGAGCCGCGGCCTGATCGATCGGCTGACGGCGGGACAAAACATTGCCCTGATCAGCGACGCCGGTACGCCCTTGATCAGCGATCCCGGCTACCGCCTGATCAAGGAGGCCCAAGCGGCCGGTATTCGCGTCGAGCCCGTGCCGGGCGCATGTGCGCTGATCGCGGCCCTCTCGGCTTCGGGATTGCCCACGGACCGTTTCACCTTCGAAGGCTTCCTGCCGGCCAAATCCCAGGCTCGACGTGCACGCTTGGAAGCGCTCGCCGAGGTGTCCTGTACGCTGGTTTTCTACGAATCATCTCATCGAATCCTCGATACCCTGACAGATCTGGCGGATATTTTCGGCGGCGACCGTACGCTTTGTCTCGCCCGAGAGATCAGCAAGCAGTTCGAGACCATCAGGACGGCAAGTGCGGCGGAGATCCTTGCGTGGGTCCGGGGGGACGTGGATCAGACCAAGGGTGAATTCGTCATCTGCGTTCAGGGCGCGGGCGAGGAGACGGAACCGGACCTGACGGAGGCTCGCCGCATTTTGGATTGTCTGAGCGCGGAATTGCCCGGCAGCCAGGCCGTCAAGCTGGCGGCCCGTATCACCGGATTACCCAAGAACCGGCTGTACGCGATGTTGATCGACGCATCCGGGGATGGGTCGTGAACCGAGCGCAGGAGAGGGTTCGCCGCTACTTCGACGGCCTGGGTTTTTCGCTGGCGACTCTGGATTCCGGGCCGAAGCGATCCCTGATCGCCATCATTTGCGGACTCGTCACGGGGATGCTCATGGTCGTATTCCGACTCGTGATCGAGGGGTTGCAAGCCCTTTTTCTTCCGGGCCATGCTCCGGAAAACTATGAAGGGCTTTCCGCTTGGGCTTGCTTGCTGTTGCCCGTCGCAGGCGCCTTGGTGATTGCGTGGATCGTCCGCAAGTTGCGACCCGAAACCCGTCAGACCGGCGTGGTTCACGTCATGGAACGCCTCTCCTACCATCGTGCGCAGTTGCCGCTTCGCAACGCCGTGTGGCAATTTTTCGGCGCGATACTGGCCATCGTCAGCGGTCAGTCGGTGGGTCGCGAGGGACCCAGTATCCATCTGGGCGCCGCTTGCAGCGGTTTGATATCGGAATATTTGAAACTGCCACGCAGCAGTCAACGGGTGCTCGTGTCCTGCGGCGTGGCGGCCGCGATCGCGGCGTCATTCAATACCCCGCTCGCCGGCGTTGTACTGTCCATGGAGGTCATCATGGCCGAGTACACCGTGAGCAGCTTCGTACCGGTGATTCTCGCCGCGGTCAGCGCCACTGCGGTCATGCAGCTGTTTTTCGGCGCGGCGCCGGCTTTTCATGTCCCCGCCGTGCATCTACAGAGCCTGCGCGAGCTCCCTTCCATCCTTGCCGTGGGGCTCGTCATCGGCGTGATCGCGGTGGCCTTTATCCGCTTGATCCGATTCCTGTCCCGGGCGACCGACGGCGTTGCACTCATGCCACGCTTAACTTTGGCCGGCGTGGTGACCGGATTGATCGCCATCGGTGTGCCGGAGGTCATGGGCGTCGGCTATGACACGGTCGACCAAATGTTTTCCGGGTCGGTGGCGCTGGAATTTCTCTGTCTGCTCGTCTTGGCCAAGCTCGTGGCGACCGCAGGAGCCATCGGGTTCGGCATCCCGGCCGGCGTGATCGGCCCGACCCTGATCATCGGCGCCGCGGCGGGCATGGCGGTGGGCATGTTTTCGCAACACATTTGGTTCGAGACGGCCTCCAGTCCGGATTTTTACGCAGTGATCGGCATGGGTTCGATGATGGCCGCGACCTTACAGGCGCCGCTAGCGGCGTTGACGGCTATCGTCGAGCTGACCGCGAATCCGCATATCATCATGCCCGGCATGTTGGCCATCGTTACCGCGGTCATGATCAGTCGCGACGGTTTTCGCTGTCCGTCGGTCTTTCAGATGCTGCTCGAGGTGCGCGGTTTGACGCATGAAGCGCATCCGTTGACACGGTACCTTCAAAGTATCCCGGTCAACCGCCTTATGGAGCCGGCGGCGCACATACGGTACAGCGAGATAGGCGGCAACGACATCGGCGAACGAATCGGTGACAATGCCTGGGTTATCCTGGAAGGCCCCAAGGGCGAGGCCCTCGTACTGACAAGAGAGGAGTTCGGGGCGGTGCTCTCGGATGCTCATCGGGGGACGGGCGCTCCGGCCGAGCCGCTTCCTTTGCCTGCCAAGACCGCCTCCGAAAGGATCATGCTTCAGGCCGACCTGCTCGAAGCCAGTGAGCTCGTGGCACAGTCGGACGCCGATTTTCTCTGCGTGGTTCGCGCCTCGACACAGGGCGGCGACTATTGCGGGATTGTTCGCAGGGCGGCGATCGAGGCATACTACCGCGATCAAACCGGGCGGGATCATGCGGAGCGAAATCCATCCGCGAGCGGCGGTCCCGATCCATCCGAATCATCTCAGGACGTTCGATAATCAATCATGCTTTGGGTCAAAGCCTTTCATATCATTTCGATGGTGACCTGGTTTGCCGGGTTGTTCTACCTGCCGCGGTTGTTCGTGTATCACGCGATGTGCGAGGACCGGGAAGGCCGCGAGCGCTTCAAGATCATGGAGCGAAAGCTCTATCGCGGTATCATGACGCCGAGCGTAATCGCGACGGTCGGTCTCGGCGTCTGGATGCTCGTCGATTACGGATGGACGGCATACGGCCATACCGGATGGCTGCACGCCAAGCTGTTCCTGGTGGTGTTGCTGCTCATCTACCATCATCTCTGCGGACGATATCTGCGTGCCTTTCGGGATGATCGCAACCAACATGGGCACGTCTTTTTCCGCTGGTTCAACGAGGCCCCGGTCGTCCTGCTGATCGGCATTGTCATCCTCGTCGTTATTCGGCCCTTCTGAGGCGCGCCCGTCCGGGACGGCGACGGGGAGAGCTTGCCGGAATGGTCAGGTTGCGGGTTCCGCGCATCGCACGGGGTGCTTGACAATCGGGCGTTCCAATGGTCCGACATGCGCATACCGGCGATTTTTATGCACACCGCCGTATTCTTGAACGGAAAACGGCGTACGAGCCCGCTGATTTTTTGACTACAACGCTACTTCTTTATAACCTTTTGAAATAAAAACAAAAAATAATTCGTCTATTTTGTCACCAAATTGACTCAAACGCTTGAGCGACGGGCCTTCGGGAGACAAGATTCCATTTGTTCCACAAAGTTATCCACAGGATTTGTGGAAAAGCCAGAAAGCCATGTTGCGACAAGATGTTAAGCAATTCTTTTAAATTGAACGTGATCAATCCGAGCTAAAGCGCATGGCATCGATAGAAAGTCGCGGCATCGTGCTAAGGGTCGCCGTCAACGTTCCGCTTATGCGCTGCTTCGATTATCTGCCGCCCGCCGATGCGGCCTCGGCATCGCGACTCGTGCCGGGGATTCGCGTCAGGGTGCCGTTCGGTCACTCGACGCGCGTGGGCATCCTCGTGGGATTGGGCGACGCCGGTTCGACGACCGTGGATCGGCTGAAAGCGGTCAACGAGGTGTTGGATGAAACTCCGGTGCTGGAAGGTGAAATGTTTGCGTTGCTCAATTGGGCGAGCGCTTATTACCACCATCCGCTCGGAGAGGTCATGATGACCGCGCTTCCGGTGTTGTTGCGGCAAGGCGAACCCGCCGTCGTGGCACCCGTTCCATATGTCAGGATCCCTCCGGACCGGGCGGCGGACGATGCCGCCACTCTTGACCGGGCGCCACGACAGAGGGCCCTGGTGAGATATCTACGCGGTCATCCCGAGGGTATCGCGGAAGATGAACTCTTGCGCACCATGCCCGGCAGCCGTCCGTATATCAAGGCCTTGTCCGACAAAGGGTGGTTGGAACGATTTTCCGGACAGGCGCCCGCTTCCCCGGAAAGTCTGCCCGGTCCTGAACTCACGACCGCGCAAACGACGGCGGTCGAAGGCCTGATTGCGGCGCTGCCGGAATTTTCCGTCTCGCTGTTGAACGGCATTACGGGCAGCGGCAAGACCGAGGTCTATTTTCGGATCATCGAGGCCGCGCTGGCCCTAGGTCGGCAGGTCCTGGTCCTAGTGCCGGAGATCGGCCTCACGCCCCAGCTGATCGCACGTTTCCGGTCTCGTTTTCGCTGTCAGCTGTGTGTCCTGCACTCGGGGTTGTCAGCGGGGGAGCGGCTGGCCGCCTGGTGTCGCGCACGTTCGGGCGAGGCGTCCATTGTTATCGGTACGCGTTCGGCAGTGTTCGTGCCGCTCAAGGCGCCGGGTGTTTTGATCCTTGACGAGGAACATGACCCTTCCTACAAACAACAGTCGGGGTTTCTCTATCATGCCCGGGATCTCGCCGTCATGCGCGGCCGAGAACTCGGTGTCCCGGTCATTCTCGGTTCGGCGACGCCCTCCCTGGAAACGTTGCATAACGTTGCCCGTGGGCGCTATCGGGAGTTTGTGCTACCCGCCAGGACAGGGGACAGCGTACTGCCTGCCATTGAGATTCAGGATATGCGGGCACAACACGTGGAACACGGGTTGACGCGGCGGATGATCGAGACCATGGCGCGCCATCTCGAACAGGGTCGGCAGGTGTTGGTTTTCCTTAATCGCAGGGGTTTTGCCACCAGTCTTGTGTGTCACGATTGCGGCTGGATGGCCGGTTGCCGGCACTGCGATACGCGTTTGGTTTTGCATCGGCGCCGTCACGAACTGCGCTGTCATTACTGCGGATACCGGCAAGGCGTCATGGATCAATGCCCCGAGTGCCAGGGGACTCGTTTGCGCGCTTTGGGGTTCGGGACCGAACGTCTCGAAGAGGCCCTGAATCAGGCCTTTCCCGACATCGAGGTCATCCGGATCGATCGCGATACGACGCGCAGGAAGGGCGCGCTGGACGAGATACTGGGGAATGTCCGTGACGATCGCCCGCAGATCCTCATCGGCACACAATTGCTGGCCAAGGGACACGATTTTCCGAACGTGACTTTGGTCGTCGTCATCAATGCCGACCAGGGGTTGTACGGTGTGGATTTTCGCAGCAGTGAACGCATGGGGCAGATGATTCTTCAAGTCGCGGGACGCGCCGGACGGGCCGAACACGCGGGAGAGGTCGTGTTGCAGAGTTATCATCCCGACCATCCGCTACTGACTTGCCTGCAAGGGCATGATTACGCGGCGTTCGCCCGCAGTATCCTTGAGGAACGCCGGGAGACCGGGCTTCCGCCTTACAGCAATCTTGCCTTGATCCGCGCCGATTCGACGCAAGCGCTTAGGGTGCAGGCGTTCCTCGAAGCCGTCGCCGATCAGGCGCGTGCGGCACCTGTACCCGGTGTGGAGATTTTCGGGCCGGTGCCCGCCGCTATCGAACGCCGGGTCGGCCGTCATCACGCCCAACTGCTGCTCCAATCCGAGGATCGCGCGGGCCTTCATCGCCAACTTAACGGCATCGCGGCGGCACTGGAGACTCTGGCGGCGAGGCATAGGGTTCATTGGTCCATGGATGTCGACCCTATAGAGATTTGCTGACGGACTTGGGCTTTCGCATTCGACCGTTTAGCGGTAGTCTTTCCCGATGACCGAACGTATTCCAATCTATGTCGACGAGGCAGTGGTCCTTGACCATGCCGCTTACGCCGGCGACCAATTTGTCCTGCGTCTTCAATCTCACCGGATTGCCCAAACGGCCCAGCCAGGTAGTTTTGTGCATGTGCGTTGCGCGGAGCGTTTGCCCATGCGCAGGCCGCTGTCGATCATGCGCGCCTCTCCCTCCGAGGGATGGATCGAGCTGTTGTATCGAGTCGTGGGTGAGGGCACGGCATTGTTGTCCCGTAAGGCGCGCGGGGAACAGGTGAACCTGATCGGGCCGATCGGCGTCCCGTTTCGGATCGACGAATCGCGGACGCTGCCGCTCCTGATCGGCGGCGGCGTCGGTGTGCCGCCGATGGTGTTTCTCGCCGATGCCATGCGGCAGTCGCATAAGCAACTCGAGCCATTGGTGCTTATGGGGTCCGAGACGCCGTTTCCGTTTCGCGCCCGGCCCTCGCAGATTATGGTCTCCGGTATCCCTGGCGACGTCATCGCCGCCATGCCGTTGCTTGAGGACTGGGGGATTGCAAGCCGTTTAGCGAGCCAGCAGGGCTATGCAGGTTGTCACGAGGGTTATGTGACCGATCTCGCCCGACTGTGGCTCGAGGGACTCGACGGCGACGCCCTGGGGAAGGTCTCCATATTTGCCTGCGGCCCCGAGCCCATGCTGGCGGCGGTCGCACGTTTGGCCAGAGACCACGACCTGCCCTGTCAAGTCTCGCTCGAGGAATACATGGCCTGCGGCGTCGGCGGTTGCGCGGGGTGCGCGGTACCCATTCGTACCGCTGAAGGCGTGGCCATGAAGCGGGTATGTGTCGACGGGCCGGTGTTTCCCGCAGAGGCGGTCTTCCCAGGCTGATGTCGAAGCGATTTATCGGGCAGAGCCGTCTCGCGCATAACCGCAGTCCCCGCCTGGGGGTCGTGTTGGTCAACCTGGGGACACCCGAGGCGCCGACGCCTTCCGCTCTCCGGCGTTATCTCGCCGAATTCCTCTCTGACCCGAGGGTCGTGGAGTTGCCGCCACTGCTGTGGCGGATCATCCTGCACGGGATCATCCTGCGTGTCCGACCCAAGAAATCCGCACATGCTTATGCCGCCGTTTGGGGCGAGCACGGTTCTCCGCTCATGACTGCCTCCAAGGCGTTGACGGATGCCGTCCGGGCACGTCTTTCGGAGCATGTGCCGGGGCGGATCAGCGTCGCGCTCGCGATGCGTTACGGTCAGCCGGCTATCGCGGACGTGCTGCGCCGTCTCCAGGCGGACGGGGTCGAGCGCCTGCTCATCGTGCCGCTCTATCCCCAGTATTCGGGGGCGACCACGGGGTCGGTGGCCGACGGAGTCTTCATGGAGCTGCAACGTTGGCGCTGGGTGCCCGAGTTGCGCCTGCTTGGCGCCTATCACGATGATCCCGCGTATATCGGTGCGATCGCGGACAGCATTGCGGATTTCTGGGCCGTGCACGGCCGCAGCGAACGGCTCATGATTTCATTCCACGGCATGCCAAAGGCAACGCACGAGGCCGGTGATCCCTATTTTTGCCAGTGTCACAAGACCGCGCGTCTGATCGCCGAGCGTCTGGCGCTTGCGGACGACGAATGGGAAATGGCATTCCAGTCACGATTCGGGGCTGCTGAATGGTTGCAGCCTTACGTAGCCGAGCGTCTGCAGGCGCTGCCGGGCGAAGGCGTCCGTCATCTCAGCGTCGTCTGTCCCGGTTTCGCATGCGACTGCCTGGAGACGCTCGAGGAAATCGCGATTCAGGGCAAACAGTCTTTCCTGGAGGCGGGCGGAGCGCGTCTCGACTATATCCCGGCACTCAATGCCGATGAGCGCCATGCGACGTTGCATGTTGAACGCATTCTTCGGCATGCGGCGGGATGGCCCGAGTTGGAGGCGGAAGCGGCCTCGGCGCTCATCATCGAGCGGGACGAGGTTCCGGCGAGAGTCGCTACACTGGGTAACGGCCCAAAATGAAACGCCCCGCGGTTGCGGGGCGTTTCATGACTTGCCGATCGGTCTCGATCAAGCGGACTTTTTGAGTCCCTTGCGGGCGGCGGCACCCGGATCTTCCGAGTTGTGTTCCACCCAATGCTTCTCGCCTGAGGTCGTAACCTCGCACTTCCAAAAAGGAGCGCTCTCCTTCAGGTAGTTGATGATGTACCGGCAGGCGTCAAAGCTGTCCTTGCGATGCGCGGACCAAACCGCAACCAGGACGATGGGATCGGTCGGGACCATCTTGCCGACGCGATGGACGACAAGCGCGTCCATGACGTCCCACTCGTCGCTCGCTTCCTGGATGACACGCTCGATGTGGCGCTCGGTCATGCCGGGGTAGTAGTCGAGATCCATCGCGTTGACATCCTGACCATCGTTGAAATCACGCATGGTGCCGACGAAGCTGACGACGCCGCCGTGCTTACCGGCAGGCAGGGCCGTATTTTCGTAGTCGAGGATCTCCTTATAAGGATCCAGGGCATCCTTGGTGATGAATACTTTCATATCAACCTCCCGTTACCGGTGGGAAGAAGGCGACCTCATCGCCATTCTTCAATTCATGGCTGCTGTCGGTGTATTCCATGTTGACGGCGACCAGGATCGACTCGGGCATCGGCTCGGAAGAGACCTTGCTCCAGAGATCGGCGACCGTGGCGGTGTCCTTGTCGAAGCTGACGGACTCGTCACCCTTGCCCATGCGGTCACGAAGACTCGCAAAATACCTAACCTTAACGTCCATAATCTCTCACCTTTATTTATGCGCTAGCGCCGCGGACCCAAGAACCGGACTTACCGCCGGACTTGGAAAGCAGGCCTACTTCCGAGATGACCATGCCGCGATCAACGGCCTTGCACATATCATAGATGGTCAGCAGGGCAACCTGAACGGCGCACAGGGTCTCCATCTCGACACCGGTCTGGCCGTTGCAGCGAACGGTGGCCTTGCAGTAGACGGCATTGTTTTCCGGTTCGGGCGTCAGCACCAGATCAACCGAAGTGATCATGATCGGGTGACAGAGCGGGACGAGATCCGGGGTCTTCTTGCAACCCATGATACCGGCCGTACGCGCGATGCCCAGGACGTCGCCCTTCTTGTGGCCGCCCTCGATGATCTTCTGCAGCGTGGACGGCTCCATGTAGATGCGGCCCTCGGCCACACCCTCGCGGGTCGTGATGTCCTTCTCCCCGACGTCGACCATGTAGGCCTCACCGCTGGCATTGAAATGTGTGAGTTCGTTATAGCTCATTTGGATGTCATTCTCACAGTTGGTTTATGAACAATGGCTGACGGTCTTCCAGGCATCCGCCCTACCGTTTAGCCGCCGATCTGCGTCATGCTCGCACGCGAGCGGTTAATATCCGAGACATTGATCTTGGCGGCGATACTCGCGGCCTTCTTAGCCTCGAATCCATCCTTGTATTTCTCGTCGTACGCCTGGCGGAACAGTGCGACGATGTCGTCGTCACTGGCGCCCTGGCGCATCAGGTCCTTGAGATGATAGGGCTGCTCAGAATAGAGGCAGTTCATAATATTGCCATCGGCGGTAACCCGGATACGCGAACAGTTGCCGCAGAGGCTGCGCGTGAAGGCGGGGATAACGGCGATCTTGCCGGCATAACCCGGGGCCTGATAGATGTGGTGTTCGGTACGGGTGCCCGAAGCGGTCGTAATGCCCGGATAGCGGCGTTCGATCTGGCCGCAAAGATCGGCGGCGCTGGCGAAGTGCTGACCGCTCTCCCAGATCTGATGGGCGTCGAAGGGCATGAATTCGATAAAGCGAACCGTGATCGGCTTATCCTTGGTCAGCTCGCAGAAATCGATCAACTCGTCTTCGTTGAAACCGCGCATCAGGACGACGTTGATCTTGACGCGGGGGAAACCGAGCTCGACGGCGAGGTCGATACTCTCGAGGACCTTGTTCAGGCCACTACGACGGGTGATCTCTTCAAACTTGCCTTCGTCCAGGGAATCCAGGCTGATGTTGACTCCGTGAAGGCCGGCCTCTCTAAGGGCCTTGGCGTATTTGGGGAACAGCAGACCGTTCGTGGTCAAGTGAGCAGCCTTGACGCCGGGCGTAGCAACGGTGCGGGCGACGATATCGACGATGTCCGGGCGAACCAAGGGCTCACCACCGGTAAAGCGAACCTTGCGTACCCCCATGCGGGCGAGCAGCTCGACGGTGCGCAGGATCTCGTCGGTGCTCAGCACCATGTCTTTTTCCTTAAATTGAACGCCCTCTTCCGGCATGCAGTATGTGCAGCGCAGGTTGCATTGCTCGATAACGGCGATACGAACGTAGTCGAAAGTACGGCCGTGGCGGTCTTGGAGCGGAGGAAGAGGGTTCGTTACAGGCTTGCCGGCGGGCATGGCATCATTGGCGGCCTGAATGTTGGAATCAAGTGACTTGTTGAGCATCGTCCTGTCTCCTTGAGGGCTTGATGGCTTTACGTATTTGCTGTCGCGAGCATATCGCCTGCCAGCATTCATCTTGCGGTACGGCGTCCAGACATTTCCTGTGTCGACCCGTTCCGATCTTCGGCACGTCGCAGGTGTTTCCGATGTGCAGATTCAGTTGTCGGCCACTGCCCCGGTTACTTGAGCAGACCGACGCCTTCCCTGATGGATGCATGCCCTTGCGAAGACTGTTCCGGTGTTGACCGTGACTCTTCACGGTGACCGATTCGGCGGAATTTACCGGTCTTGAGCCCGTCAACGTAACAGCGAATTCTACCAAACCAAGCGATTCTTGACAATGTTCGTCACCTGATCCGGCGCTTACGACTCGTCTAATTCGCTTTGCGCTTCGCCTCCTGGGCATAGCAGGCGCCGCCATTCGCTATCAGTGAATACACCATATAGGTGGCGGTGGTTCACGGTATCAGTTTACCTAAGTCGATTTCTTACGCCAGCCTTAATGTGTAAGCAGGGGAAAGCGCCAAAACGGCGACGTGTTCGGGTTCGGGACTTGCCGATTGGCGGAAAAGATGGAGAATAAGGCGTTTCGCGTTTCCAATGATAAGCGGGGTATAACGAATGACAATATCTAGCCAGCCTCACGCAGGAGTCTGGAAACGTGGGCCGGCGCTGCCCATCGCCCGTTCGCACTGTCCGACCGCCAGCTACGGCGGCAAGATTTACGGTTTTGGCGGTGGCGGTCCCAGCTTTAAGAGCCAGAACACCGTCATTATCTATGACCCCGCGACCGATGAGTGGACGACCGGCTGTCCCATGCCTTCGTACCGCTCCGGCGCCATCGCGACCACCGTTGGCGACCGCATCTACATCATAGGCGGCGGTTTCAAACAGCCCGACGGCATGTTCCGTTTCCTGCGCACGACCGAGATCTATCATCCCGAAACGGATTCCTGGACCACCGGTCCGGATATGATCATGCCTCATGACTATCCTGCAGGTCTGTTGCTGGATGACCGTATTTACATCATGGGCGGTCATCATCCCGAGGCAAACAAGACGGGCCCTCAGACCGACCCCGGTTTCGATTTCTGCGAACGCCTGGATCTGAGCAAGGGCCAATGGGAGGAGATCGCGCCTTTGCCGACCCCTCGTTTCGCCTTGGATGCCGTGATCCTGAACGGTCGCATCGTAACCATGGGCGGAGTGGCCTTCACGCCCGAAGGTTTCAACAACTTCGACCACCTCGAGTCCTTCGACCCCCGGAGCGGAAAATGGTCCCGCGAGGACTTCAAGTTGCCTTGGACCGCCGCCGGTGCCGGCGCTTGTCAGTCCGACGGGCAGACTTTCTTTATCTTCGGCGGTTACAGCGGAGACGGCATTAGCGACCATGCCGCCTGCTATGACGCGCAGTCCGGGACTTGGCAGCTCCTGCCGCCGATCCCCCAACCCCTGGCTGCCATGGGTGTCGCCTGTATCGGCCGGACCATCTATTTGCTGGGCGGTTGGGCCGACGACGGCAGGACGCCGCAGGACTGTTTTTATTCCTACACCTTCTGAATGCAGCGGTGACCGAGCGGTTCGATGACGCGCAACTGACCCGATACAGCCGTCACTTTCTGCTCAAGGGTTTTGGAGAGTCCGAGCAGGCTGCGTTGCGGTCGGCCCGGGTTCTCCTTATCGGCCTGGGAGGCCTGGGCGGCGTCGCCGCCCTTTACCTGGCGGCTGCCGGCGTCGGAGACCTGACCGTTTGCGATCACGACGCAGTCGAACTCTCCAACCTTCAGCGACAGATCATTTACGGTGACGCCGACCTCGGCACCGCCAAGACAGAGGCGGCCCGGTCCCGACTCGAGGGACTGAACCCCGACGTGCTTGTTCGCACGATCGATCAGCGTCTGAATGGCGACCGCCTGGTGGATGCAATCGAACACGCGGATCTGATCGTCGACGCCAGCGACAACTTCGAAACCCGCTACGCGTTGAATCGGACCTGTTTCCGTGTGGGCAAGCCACTGGTTTACGGCGCCGCGATCGGAACCGCAGGACAGGCCGCCGTCTTCGTTCCCGGCAACGGGACGGGTTGTCTGCAATGCCTGTTCGATCCCGAACAGGACGACCCCGAGCGCGACTGTCATTCCGCCGGCGTGTTCGCGCCGTTGACCGGTATCGTCGGCAGCATCATGGCGGGAGAGGCGATCAAGGTCCTGACCGGTTTCGGCACGTCTTTGGCTGAGCATCTTCTTACGCTCGATGCTCGCGATATGCGCATGCGGCGGACCCTTCGTCCGCGCGAACCGGGCTGTCCGATTTGCGGGACTGGCGGGTGATATCGCCCGTCCTACGGGATTCGGCCTCCCGGGGAATTATTGGCCGGGTCTTAAGGTCCATGTCATTCCTTCCGATATGCGATATAATTACCGGCCCGTATCGCCTGCGCGGCGGCGTATCGCCGTCCCGGAGCCGCGAGATCGGCATATCAGCAATTCACGGGATCGCCGTCGTGGCAGGTCCCAAGCCCCCCTGGAGGTCCATTCTATGAAGGCAAAAGACCGGCGATTGGCCGAACTGCGTCGCAGTATCCCGGAAGTCAGTCCTGAAGAAGCGCTTGCGATGCAGAAAGCCGGCGCTGCGCTCGTCGATGTCCGGGACACCGATGAAATAGCCCAGGGCAGCCCGACGGGGGCGCACCGGCTGGGTCGCAGTTACCTCGAACTCCGCGTCGAGGAGGCCGTGCCTGATATGGATCAACCCATCGTCGTGATGTGCGCCGGCGGCGTACGTTCGTTATTCGCGGCCGATGCCTTGAAGAACATGGGCTATACCAAGGTCCATTCGATCGCCGGCGGTTTCAGCCGTTGGAAGAACGAAGGCCGCCCTTTTGAAGTGCCGAAGATGCTCGATGCAGAAGCTCGGGAGCGTTACGCGCGTCATATCCTGATGCCGGACGTCGGCGAGGCCGGTCAGCTCAAGCTCCTGAACAGCAAGGTCCTGTTGATCGGCGCCGGCGGCCTGGGTTCCCCGTCCTCCTACTATTTGGCCGCCGCCGGTGTGGGTACGATCGGCATGGTGGATCACGACGTGGTCGACCAGAGCAACCTGCAGCGCCAGATTCTGCACAGAGAGGATACGGTTGGGTTGCCCAAGGTCGAATCGGCGCGGCGCGCGCTGCTGGCTTTGAATTCCAAACTCAATTTCGTTGCCCACGAAACCCACCTCGACAGCAGTAATGTCGAAGAGATTTTCTCGGGCTACGACGTGATCGTCGATGGTACCGACAATCTTGCCACGCGCTATCTGATCAACGATGCCTGTGTGAAGATGGGGCTGCCCAACGTTCATGCCGCAGTCTATCGTTTCGAGGGTCAGCTGACGGTGTTCTGGCCGGAATACGGTCCTCAGCACGGCGGTTGTTATCGCTGCATGTTCCCGAACCCGCCGCCTCCGGAAATGGCCCCTTCGTGCGCCGAAGCCGGAGTGCTGGGCGTGATGCCGGGTACGCTGGGACTGTTGCAGGCCGTCGAAGTGCTCAAGATCCTGCTCGATATCGGCGAGCCGCTCGTCGGACGTATGCTGCACTACGATGCCCTCGGTGCGCGCTTTACCGAACTCAAGATCAGGACCAACCCGAATTGCCCGTATTGCCGCGAAGGTGCGGAGTTCCCGGGCTATGAGGACTACGCCCAGGTCTGTGCGTCGACCAAGTCCTGAAGCCGGTTTCCGATAAGGATTATCGGTAGGGACGAAAAAGGGGCGGCCTGGGCCGCCCCTTTTTATTGCCTTGATGAGGGCTGATTAGCTTGCAATGCTGAGCGCCATCGACTCGAGGGCGTTACATTCTTCCATGATGCGATTGGCGATGGTGGTGGCCTGGTATTCCGAGATGCCCAGATACTCGAGCGCGCACGGCGGTGGGCCGACGTAATCGCCTTCGCCCATTCCGAAGGTCTTCAACAGGCCATCGGTCAGCATGACCAGATGCGCGTAGACGGCATGTTCGCCCTGATAGTTTTCGTCGTGATGGAAGAGTGTCGAGACGACGATTTCCTCGGGCAGATGCCAGGATTCCAGAAGCCACGCCCCAACCTCGCCATGGGTCGCGCCCAAAGTTTCTTTCTCGATGTCGACGATCGAGCGCTCGGGGGAGGCGGTGACGAACTTGTTCAGGATCAGGAACTCTTGCCGGAACAAGTGGCCCAGAATCAAATGTCCGAAATTGTGCAGCAGGCCCGCGAGGTAGGCGAGGCCCGCGGGCGGTCTGGTCTCGCTCGGAAGGGCTGCGCTCAATGCCTGAGCCAGGGCGGCGCTGAATATCGCATGCTGCCAGTGAGCGTCCAGGCCGAGCGGTACGTTGCGGGGAATTTTGAATGCTCGGGCGGCGGTTGCGCCGAGTGCCAGGTTCATGACGGTATTGAAGCCCAGCACCCGTGTCACTGCGGTGAAGACCGAATCGATCTTGCCTCCGTAAGCGAAGAAGGGCGAGCTCGCATAGCGCATGACGAGAGCAGCCAGGCTGGGATCCAGTTCGATGATTTTGACGAGGTCCTTGATCTCGGCGTCGGGATCGCCGCTGAGCTTTAGGACCTTTGCCGTCATCTCCGGCATGGGCGGTAACTGCTCAAGGCCGGCGATGCGTTGCCTCAGATCGAGGAGCGGTTCGGATTCGCCTGTCGACCCGGACTTGGCGGCGGAAAATTTCCCGACAGAGTTGCCAGCATGAATCATATCGATAACCCGGTTTTGGTCTAGGTGTCAGTAGACCGTGAATTGGATAGCGTTTCGTTGAAGCGCCTCACGGTACGGCTGATTCATCCTTAATCCGGCGGCGCCACACACTTCATGTCTTGGTTAGCGGCAAATATTGTTCGGGCTTGAAGATCAGGCTGGGGTCGCGGGCAGGACGGACGAGAGAAAATCGGCAATGCCGCGGATGTAGCGGTCGCCCTCTTTGTAGCCGTCATAGTGTTGCCCGCCGATTTCAAGCAGGGCGCGCGGTTCGGGGGCGGCATCGAACAGCGCTTGTCCGTGGCTGAAAGGGATGAATTCGTCGCCCTTGCTGTGGACGATCAGGACCGGCGAGGTGATCCCGTTCATTCGACTCGAGGTCGGGAACGATGAGCGTAACATCCAGCGAACCGGCACGAATGGATAGTGACGTCCCACGATTTCGGACATCGAAGTGAACGTCGATTCGAGGATTACCGCGGCCGGATGATGGCAAGAGGCAATGTAGGCGGCGACCGCCGCGCCCAGTGAGCGCCCGTGAACGATGATTTGCTGGGGCGGAAAACCCTTTTCGGCGACGAGGTGCCGCCACGCGGCCTCGGCATCCTGATACAGGCCCTGTTCCCCGGGGCGCCCGCTGCTGAGGCCGTATCCCCGGTAGTCGATAGCGAACACGTTGAGACCGATGTCGTGAAATTGTCGCAGCGAGTCGGCCACCTCGGACAGGCTGTCCCGGTTGCCGTGAAAGAACAACAGGCAGTAGCGGCTGTCGCCCCGGGGAATGAACCAAGCGTTGATGCGTTCGCCGTCCGCGGTGGTCAGCGTTTCCTGGCTGTAGTCGAGTCCCAGGTCGCCGGGGGTCGTCGATTGCCCCGGGCGTGCCTTGAAGATCATGCGATCCTGCGCCAGATAGAGTGCGACCAGGAAAAGGACGTAGAGCAGGGCTAAAACGATCAGCCAAGTCATGAGCCGCCTTCGATCCAGATCAAGGTTGCCATACGACCCGTGCGCCCGTCTCGGCGATAGGAATAGAAGCGATCGGTATCGTTGTACGTGCAACCGGCATCACTATGGATGTCCTCCACCCCGCAACGCCGCAACTTGATTCGGGCCAAGGCATGAAGGTCAGCGAGCCAGCGTCCGGTTTCGCCGGATTTGAAGGCATGTCGTGACTCGGGGGCATCGCCCGTGAACGCCTGCAAGACGTCGGGGCCGACCTCGAAGGCGTCAGGACCGATACATGGCCCGAGCCACGCCATGAGGGGTGAGGTTCGATCGGCGAATGTTTCCAACGTGGCTTCGACAATCCCCGCCGCGAGCCCGCGCCATCCGGCGTGGATGGCTGCGACCTGGGTGCCGGCATGGTCGGTGATCAGGATCGGCAGGCAGTCGGCGGTCATGACGACGCAAACGCGGTCATGAACGCGTGTCCGTATGGCGTCGGCTTCGGGAACCTCCGATATCGGATAGTCCGCTGCGTCCAGGACCCTGGTGCCATGCACCTGTCTGAGCCAAAGGGGCTCGGCCGGCAGAGATGCGCGCAGTTTCCCCCTGTTTGCCGCTACCGCTGCGGGATCGTCGCCGACATGGTCGGCGACGTTGAATCCATCGTATGGGGAGGCGCTGCAGCCGCCGTGGCGTAACGTCATCAGTGCCCTTATCCGAGGGGGCGCCGGCCAGTCGGGAACCAGGATCTGCATGGCCCAGGAGGGAAGGCGCGATCAGTGCCGAGGGGTGTCCACGGCTTGCGCCATCTGTTCCGGAGAGGTGTGCCGTACCACCTTGCCCTTGACGAGAAAGATGATGTATTCGCAGATGTTCTTCGCGTGGTCGCCGATGCGCTCGAGGGCTCGGACCGACCAGATGATGTCCAGGGAGCGGCGGATCGTCCGCGGGTCTTCCATCATGAGCGTCATCTGTTGGCGCAGTATGCCCTCGTATTCCATATCGATCATGGCGTCCTCTCGCGTGACCGCGAGCGCAGCCTCGGCGTCGAGGCGCGCAAAGGCATCCAGGGTATTGCGCAACAGCTGGCAGACGCGTTCTCCGAGGCGCTGGATCTCGATGTATTGGTTGCGGGGCCGCTCCACCTCGGCCAGATCCAGGGCGCGACGCGCGACCGTCGTCGCCTGATCGCCGATGCGTTCGAGGTCGTTGATGGTCTTGAGGACCGTGAGTACGAGTCTGAGGTCGCTGGCCGTCGGTTGGCGCCGGACCAGGATTCGCGTGCAGTCCTCGTCCAGGCCGACTTCGAGCGCGTTGACGCGGTGATCGTTCTCGATGACCGTCATGCACGCCTTGACGTCGCCGCGCACCAGCGCTTGCAACGCATCCGTGATCTGTTGCTCCACGAGGCCGCCCATGACCAGAGCGCGGTTATGGATGTCCTCGAGTTCGCTGTCGAATTGGCGGGAGATATGATGTCTCCCCCGGGTATCTGCCATGTATCATTCTCCTGTGTCCGATGTTCGGACGGCGTCTTGTTTGTGTGAAAGCGTCCTGTTCTCAGGAAATCGGCAGATGAAGCGGCTTCCTTCGCCCGGTACGCTTTCGATCGATAATGAGGCCTGATGCAGCCTCAATACGTGTTTGACAATCGAAAGGCCCAATCCGGTTCCGCCAACCGACGACGAACGGCCCGGGTCGACCCGGTAAAACCGCTCCGTCAAACGGGAAATATGCTGACTCGGAATCCCGATGCCGGTATCGCTGACGGCGAATTGGCAACCTCCGTTTACGCGTTGCCACGACGCCGTGACTCTACCACCGCTGGGCGTATATTGCACCGCGTTGCTTAGGAGATTCGCGAAGGCGCTGTAGAGGTCCTGTTCGTTGCCCACCAACCACAGTCCGGTGTCGATCTCGTCGCTATCGATGGTATGCGCACCATTACTGAGAGAACGCGTTTCGGAAAGAATACGTTCCAAAAGCATCGGTACATTGACCGGATTGTCCCGTTGGCCCGGCTCAAGCGTCTCCAGGCGGGAGATCTGGAGCAGATCCTGAATGAGTTGCCGCATACGGCTCGTTTGGCGCTGCATTTGTATCAAGGCCGGGCCCAGGGAGGGATGGTCCTGAAAACGCTCGATCAGGGTCTCGAGGTAGCCTGCGAACACGGTCAGCGGCGTCCTGAGTTCGTGCGAGGCGTTGGCCACGAAGTCGCGGCGCATGACTTCCATACGGTGGATCTGGCTGATGTCCCGTGCCACCAGCAGGTATTGGTCACCGCCATAGGGGATGATCTGCATCGACAGCACAAGGTCTCCCCGGCCGGGTAGCACCAGTTTGAGCTGCTCGTCGTAGCGTTCGGCCTGGAGATAGCGGATGAACGCCGGGTAGCGGACGAGATTGTCGATGCGTTGACCCAGGTCGCGTTGCCCGAGTCCCAGCCATTCTCCTGCCGCCCGGTTGAACCAACCGATACTGTGATCGGATCGCAGCGCGACCACGCCGTCGGGTAGGGCCGCCGCCGAGGTTTCGTAGCGCTCGAGCAAGTCGGACAACCGTTGCTTGCGCCGTTGCGAGCGGCGACGAATTTGGTAGACCTGGCGGTAGATATGATTCCAGATGTCGTTTCTTTCGTTAGCCGGGGTTTGAGCCGGCTCGCTGGATTCGAGCCACTTGGAAAAACGATGCGCCTGATAGAGCTGCCAGATCAGATAACCCATTAGCGCGACCGATATCGTCCAGGGCATCGCGTCGAAGATCGCGCCCGACAGGAGAGCGGCCAGTATCAACCCCAGGATCTGGGTGACGGTGCCGAGCATCGGTGACATCAGGCGCGGCCTCGGGTCGCTTGACGGCAATCTTCCCGCATGCACTCGATGAGTGACCGCATGTCCTCAGGCAACGGCGATTGCCACAGCATTTCCTCTCCGGTCAGCGGATGGGTCAGGCCCAATTCCGCCGCGTGCAGGGCCTGGCGTCGGAACGCGGCCAATTGCTCACGCAGGGCTTCCGTGGCGCCTTTGGGAATGCGCAATCGGCCGCCGTAGACCGGATCGCCGACAATGGGATGGTTGATATGGGTCATATGGACGCGGATCTGATGGGTGCGCCCGGTTTCCAGGCGGACGCTCAACAGGCTGTGTCCCCGGAAGCGTTCGATGACCCGATAATGCGTGATGGCCTCGCGCCCGCCTTGGGTGACCGCCATGCGTGTCCGCTGCTGCGGGTGGCGACCGATCGGGGCGTCGACTTCGCCGCCCGCCGGCAAGACGCCCCAGACGACGGTCTGGTAGACACGATGAAACAGGCGTTGTTGAAGCTGGTCGACCAGATCGGTGTGCGCCTCGAGCGTCTTGGCCACGACCAGTAGGCCGCTGGTATCCTTGTCGATGCGATGGATAATGCCGGCCCGGGGAACGGTCTCCAGCGTCGGCACGTGGTGCAGCAGCGCATTGAGCATGGTGCCCTGGCGGTTGCCTGCTCCGGGATGTACGACGAGTCCGACGGGCTTATCGAGGACGAGCAGCGCCTCGTCCTCGTAGACGATATTGAGCGGGATATCCTCGGCCGCCGCCGTCTCCTCGGTTTCGAGGACGGCGTCGATCTCGATATGCTCTCCGCCTTGAACGCGATCCCGCTGGCGCCGCTGTGCGCCGTTTACCCTGACCAGATCGCGACCGATCCACGACTGAAGGCGCGCCCGCGAATATTCCGGAAACAATTGCGACAGCGCCTGGTCCAATCGCAGGCCGGTCATGTCATCGGGCACGATGGAGGTCAGCCGCCGATGGCTGGATTTCGTCTCGGCGGTCGAGGTTTGATCCTCTGCCTGGCGCCTGTTGGGTGACATCCGTTATTTCCTGTAGTATTCGTCGTGTTGGCCAGCGGCGTCCGTTGTAGTTACGGACCTCGCGGCGGGTCTGCTTACCATTAATGGGCACATTATCCATGAACACCGTATCTCTGTCCTTTATCAAGACTGAACGGCACTATGGGCCACTAGTTATCGTATCTATCCTGGCATTATTCAATACCGCCTGTGTCAATATGAAGCCGGTCGAGAAGACGACGACGGAGCCCGCCGCTCGCGAGACGACGGCGCCGGTAACCGTTGTGGACGCGCGTCCGGCGCCACAACTGAAGCCCGCTTCGCCGGCGCCCAGCGCCGAGGATCGCTACGAACAGGCGAAAAAGGCGCTCATGGCAGGTAATTTTTCCGACGCCGTGCGCATGTACCGTGAACTCGACGTCGCGGATCAGGATGAGGAAAAGGCCGCCCAGGCGCGCATCGAATTGGCCTACGCCTATTACCGGTTCGGCGACAGCACCTCCTCGATCGCCGTCGCCGAGCGATTCATCAGGCGTTATCCGGACCACCCGAATCTCGATTATGTTTACTACCTGCGCGCGTTGGCCAATTTCCGGATCGCCAAGCAAGGCGTAAGCGACCCCAGCGCGGAGAATCTTCCCGCCGAGGCGGCGCTCGCGATCCGCGACTTCGAGGCGTTGACGCAACGTTTTCCGAACTCAAAATACAGCAAGGACGCAACGGATCGCATCGTCGAACTCAAGACCGCGATGGCCCGCCAGGACCTGGATATCGCCAAGACCCTTCTTGGCAAGGGTCGCGCGGCCGAAGCCGGCTTGCGCGCCAGCGACGTGAGTCGGTTGACCGACGATGCGGGTTTAAGGCAGCAAGCCAAGACGTTATTGGATATGGCTTACCGCCAGCTCGGGTTGCTCGTGACGCCCAAGAAAGCACCGGCCGTGCAGGAAGTCCGGCTGCACGACGAGACCTGGATCATGGCCCAAAAGCCCAGCGACCTGACGTTGCAGCTGTTAGGCACCAGCAACCAGAAGGCCCTGCGTCGCTTTATCCACAACGCCGAACTCAAGGGGGACATGGCCTTTTTCGAAACGAGTGTGTCCGGACATCCTTGGTTTACGTTGATCTATGGCCGGTACACCGATCGTGACGCCGCCGAGCGCGAGAGCGCTCATGTTCAGGACCTGGCGCCGGCGGTCAAGCCCTGGATCAGGGCGATGTCGGAGGTCCAGAAACAGGTCACGGGGATCGTGGTCGGCAGGGAGCGCATGGCCAATCCAGCCGCGCTCAACGAGGCCGTCACGTCGGGCAATCCCGCCGAGCCGCCACATGGCGATCCGAGCGAGCCCGTGATGCCGCCCGCTGACGGACAAGGCCCGGAGGCGCAAACGCATGAATAATCGCTTTCGCGGAGTCCGCCTGACGGCGGTCGTCTTGCTCGGCCTGATGTCCGGCGCCTGCGCGACCTTGGACGAAGAAGCGCCGCAAAGCGCCGATCAGATCTATGAGGAAGGCCGCAAGGCCCTGGCGGACGGCTTTTACGATACTGCGGTCAAGCGCTTCGACGCCCTATCGGCGCAATATCCGTTCGGCGCGCACGCCCCGGCCGCGTTGCTCGATCTGGCCTATGTCCATTACAAACTGAACGAGCCCGAATCGGCGATTTCCGCTGCCAATCAATTCATCAAGACCTACCCAAGGGATCCCAACATCGACTATGCCTACTATCTGCGCGGGCTGGCGGATTTCGACGCCAACGCGGCCTTTGGGGACAGTTGGGTGGACCTGGATTCGGCGCAACGCGATCCCAAGCGGGCGCGACAGTCGTTCCAGTACTTCGCGGAACTCTTGCAGCGGTTTCCCGATAGCCGTTACGCACCCGACGCCGCTCAGAGAATGGTATATCTGCGTAACTATCTGGCCCGCCATGAGGTCTATGTCGCGCAGTACTACATGCGCTTAGGCGCCTACTTGGCCGCTGTCAATCGCTCGTCCTACGTGCTGGAACATTATCAGCGGACACCGTCCGTTCAGGATGCCCTGAAGATCATGGCTGAAGGTTACCGCCGACTCGGGATCGATGACCTCGCCGCCGACGCCGAGCGCGCACTCGACGCAAATCCTGCCCCGAAATAGTTACAGGCCGTCGCCCTTCGCCCGCTCAAAGGCACGTGCCTGACGGCCTTGCGCTCGGCTAGTCCTTCCATCCCGAAGTGATCGGATAACGCCTGTCCCTGCCGAACGCCAGACGACTGATGCGGACCCCCGGCGGCGCCTGGCGGCGCTTGTATTCGTTGCGGTTGATCATGGTGATGACGCGTTCGACCGTGCCCGCATCGAAACCGGCCGCGACGATTTCCGCAGGCGATTGGTCCTCTACGATAAAGCGCATCAGGATGGGGTCGAGGATGTCGTACGGCGGTAGTGAATCCTCATCCTTCTGGTCGGCCGCCAGCTCCGCGCTTGGAGGGCGGTCCAGCACGCGCTGAGGGATCACGGGATGGATGTCGTTGCGATACCGCGCCAGACGATAGACCAGCGTCTTGGGCACGTCCTTGATCGGGGCAAAGCCGCCGGCCATGTCGCCGTAAAGCGTGGCGTAGCCCACCGATAGTTCGCTCTTGTTGCCCGTCGTCAGCACGATCTTGCCTTTCTTGTTGGCGATGGCCATCAGGATGATCCCCCGGCATCGGGCCTGAATGTTCTCTTCGGTGGCGTCGACCGGACGGCCGGCGAAAACGGGACTCAGAGATTCCAGGAAGGCCGAGAAAGTGGGTTCGATCGAGATGGTTTCATGATGGACGCCGAGCGCCTCTGCCTCCGCCCTGGCGTCCTCCAGGCTCATATCCGAGGTGAATCGCGACGGCATCAGTACGCCCTCGACCCGGTCGGCGCCCAGAGCATCGACGGCCAGGGTCAGCGTAAGCGCCGAATCGACACCGCCCGACAGGCCGATGACGACACCGGGAAAACGATTCTTGCCCACATAGTCCCGAATGCCGAGCACGATGGCCTGATAGACCGCGGCCTCGATAGAGAGCGGCGGCGCGCAATGCCCGGGTTCCGCCGTCAGGACGGGTTGCGTGTCGACGAAATCCGCCACCAGCAGCGTCTCCGTGAGGAGTTCGGCCTGACAGACGATCGAGCCCTTGGCGTCCATGACGAAGGAGCCCCCGTCGAAGACGAGTTCGTCCTGGCCGCCCACCTGATTGACGTAGGCGATCGGCACACCGTTCTCGCGTATGCGTTGGCGGCAGACCGCCTCGCGGGCCTGACGCTTATCCTGGCGGAACGGCGAGGCGTTGAGGTTGATGACGAGCCGGGCCCCCGCCGCCACGGCGCGCCGCATCGGCGACGGTCCCCAGATATCCTCGCAGAGGCTCAGTGCGACCGGAATGCCTTTGATCTTGACGACACAGGGGTCATCGCCGGGCGTGAAGTAGCGGAGCTCGTCGAAGACGCCGTAATTCGGCAGGCGCTGCTTGTGATAGAGGGCCGCAATCTCTCCGTCCCGAATCAGGGCCGCAGCGTTATAGAGCGCGCCCTCGAAGCGATGCGGGAAGCCGATGACGACGTCGATGCCGCTCAAGGTGCGGCAAAGCTCTTGCATCGCTTCGCCTACTCGGTCGATGACCGCCGTGCGCAACAGCAGATCTTCGGGAGGGTAGCCGAGCAGCGTCAACTCCGGGAAGATGACGGCGTCGGCCTGATGATGATCACGGGCCTGTATCGCCGTATCGATAATCCGCCGGCAGTTGCCCCCGATATCGCCTACCAGCGGATTGATTTGGGCCAATACCAGGCGCAAGCGCCCTTCGTTTGAAATGGATGGCGTCAGAGACTGCCCCTCGTCAGCGGTCCGTGACGGTCTTAGAAGGGGATATCGTCGTCAAACGGCGCGCCGCCCATCCCGCCCATGTCCGAATCGGCGGTCATGGGTTGCGCTTGACGGGAAGACCCGGACGATTGGCCGTAGCCGCCCGCCTCCATCCCGCCGCGGCCGTCGAGCATCTGCATTTCGCTGGCGTGGATCTCGGTCGTATAGCGATCGGCGCCGGTGTTTTTATCCTGCCACTTGCGGGTCCTCAGGCTGCCTTCGATATAGACTTTGGCGCCTTTCTTCAGGTACTCGCCGGCGATCTCGGCAAGACGGTTATAGAACACCACGTTGTGCCATTCGGTGCGTTCCTGGCGTTCGCCGCTCTGTTTGTCTTTCCAGGTGTCGGTGGTCGCAACGGTGACCGAGCACACGGCGCCGCCGCTCGGCATGTAACGCACCTCGGGGTCCTTGCCCAGGTTGCCGATCAGAATAACTTTATTGATTCCTCTAGCCATTTTGTCTGTCCTCTAGTGTGTTTCCCGTCCCTCACAGCCCCGAGGTCGGGAGGGGCCCCCGGGTAGACGATTCATTCGCCAGAACAATACCAGATTCCGAGCGTTCCAGCGAGAGCTCGGTCGGCGTCTAGACCTTCAAGAAAGGTTGCCGGTGTGGGCTGTAGGCCGGGATTCGCTTGTCAGGGAGGTACGGCGCGGACTGAATTAGCGCGTGCGGACGGAAGGGGCGCCTTCATTGCACGGCGGGGCAGGGCTTGCCGCAAGAAGTCCGCCCAGAGTGAGGACGATGCGCAACGCGAGGTGCTCAGTGAGTCGGCAACGTTTTCGCCCGGATGTCGAGGACCTGATCAAGTTTGGCGATCTCGAGCAGTTTCAAGATGTCGGGGTTACAATTGATCACTTTCACGGAGCCGCTATGTTTGCCGGCATGCTCTCGAAGGATCAGCATCATACCCAGGGCGGCGCTGTCCATATAATTGACGTCGGTCATGTCGATGACAAATCGGCCGAAATTCGGGTAATCCCTGTAACTGCGTCTAAACGCTTGATGTCCGCTGAAATCGAAGCGTTCGCGAATCGTGATGAAAATCGTATCGTTTTCGGTGGAGATGTGTATGCGAGACATAATGTGGCGCTCCATGGGTTCGAATCAAATGCGGTATCCGCCTAAAACAACTCGACATCCCCAGCTGTCATGGATGATTGGCTGACCGGAGTATGTTTTTGCGCCGCCAGCGACGCCCTCATCTCGTGCAAGCGTTCCCGAATCGCAAATAGGCGCCCGGGAAGGGCGTCATCTTGGTTGTCGGGCGTTTGTCCCAAAGCGCCGATGTCGGCACAGGTTTCGCCTAGGAACCTCTGCAAACTTTCCCATTCCCGCTGGGTCTGTTCCAGCGCTTGGCGGACGATATCTTCGAACTGCAATGACCGGATACTGATCACGACATTTTCCTTGATGTCTTCGGTGTAGCCGTTAATCCCGTTCAAATGCTCGGTCATGTCGCGATTGAAATCGCCGAACGAGCGCAGCATCTCGTCGACATCGCCTTTGGCGGTGATTCCTTGGCTCATATGGGAACCTCTAAAAACCCATGCTGATCTGAGATAATATCGCATTGATAAAAAACGGGTATAGGACATGCAACCGGGATTTTTTGACCACGCAGAGCGTCTTGATCTATTGGAAAAGCTGGGAGACCCATTGCCCAAG
>WGNS01000056.1 GCA_016124415.1 Gammaproteobacteria bacterium
CAATGACTCTACGGCGCATATAGCTGAATTTAGATGATCTACACCCGTCAGGCTCCGCCCTCCGGATTCCGACATCTAAATCCAGCTGCACCTATCCCGGTCTACTCGCCTTCGCGTCGCTCTCCATGGCTCGCAGTACCCGCAAACCAAAATGTCTATGGATCTGCGGAAAAACGGCGGTTCTGCAATTACCCGATCAAATGAAGGACGCTGTCGAGGCCGCCGTGATTCAGGGCGCAACTCGCACGTTCCTGCACCGCGGGCTTGGCGTGGTACGCCACTGAAAGGCCTGCCCGCCCCATCATGACGAGGTCATTGGCGCCGTCACCCATGGCGACGGTCTGGCCGTGCGAGATCTCGAGTTCGTCGCAGAGCCGGTCGAGCAGATCGGCCTTGGCCTGCGCGCCGACGATATCGCCCTCGACCTTGCCGGTCAGACGACCTTCACGGATCTCAAGCGTGTTTGCGAGCGTGTAGTCGAGCCCTAGGCGCGCCTTCAGCCGGTCGGTGAAGAAGGTGAAGCCGCCGGAGACCAACGCAAAGCGGATACCACGCAGACGCAGCCCGTCCAGCAACGCCTCGGCGCCCGGATTCAGAAACAGGCGTTCCTCGTAGACCCGCTCCAGGGTTTCCGCCTCGAGACCGGCCAGAAGGGCGACGCGACGCCGCAAGGAGGTTTCGAAATCGATTTCCCCGCGCATGGCCGACTCGGTAATCGCCGCGACCTGAGGTTTGATCGAGAGATAGTCCGCGATCTCGTCGATGCATTCGATGCCGATCAAGGTCGAGTCCATATCGCTCACGACGAGCCGCGTCCGTCCGACCGAGAAGCTTGCTGGCAAGCGGTTGATGTCGACGGCCACGCCTTGCCGGAAGAGGGCGAGGTCCGAGTCCGAAACGGGACGGCGCGTAACGAGACGGTGATATCCCGGACACTCGATCAGCTCGCCCTCGTCCAACCAGCCGCCGAAAACGGTTTGAATGCTCCCGTTCAGGTGTTCGCCGTGGATGATCAGCGTAGTGGTCTGGATATCTCCGCTCATGGTTTAACTCGATTTATTTGTTGGTATGTTCAGAACGCCGTGATATCGATATGCGTAAAGTCCGGGACGGTCGCGTATCCGCGCGTATTGGGCGTCACGCCCTCACGCAGGACCTGGCAAACAGCAAATCCGGCTGCGGAGGCGGCGTTAAGCTCACCCTCGATGTCGGACAGAAACAGGATTTCCCTGGGCGCGCACCCGATCGCCTGAGCGATCGTCCGATAGGATTCTTCCTCCTGCTTGGGACCCGTCGTGGTATCGAAGTATCCCGAAAAGAGCTCTGTCAGATCCCCGGCCTCGCTAAAACCGAAAAAGAGGCGCTGCGCGTGGATCGACCCGGAGGAATAACAATAGATCCCGATCCTCTGATCGTGCCAGGACCGCATGACGCCGGCCACATCGGGATACATATGGGCGCGTAACTCGCCGCGCCGGTACCCCGCCTCCCAGATCAGGCCCTGTAAGGCCTTCAGCGGCGTCGCCTTGCGATCGGCGTCGATCCAGTCCGCCAGGGTTTCGACGACCTCGTCGAGACCGGCCCCGCCATCCGATTCAGAGCGCCCGAGTTCGGCTCGCACGGCGTCGACCTGCTCACGCCACTCCGGATCGTCGGCGTGGATGCGCAGTTCCTGCCCCAAACGCTCCCTGGCGTAGGGAAACAGCGTGTCGCGGACGTAGGACAGCGAAGAGGTCGTGCCCTCGACGTCGGTGACAATGGCCCGAATCAAGCGGTCATATCCTTCATGAAGGTATCGAAGTCAGGATAATCCTCGGCGATATCGCTGCCGGTGTACCTTGCGATCCAACCTTCCGGAGTCGTAAACAGACGAATGCAGCGAAAATCCGGCCGCTCGCCCATATCGAACCAATGCGGCACGCCGGCAGGCACGCTGATCAGGTCGCCCTCGCTGCACATCAGCGCGTAGACCCGGCTCCCGATATGCAGATAGAACAGGCCGTTGCCGTGGACGAAGAAGCGGACCTCGAAGTCGTCGTGGGTATGCTCGGCGCGGAACTTTTG
Source organism: Gammaproteobacteria bacterium (assembly GCA_016124415.1). Classification (GTDB taxonomy): domain Bacteria; phylum Pseudomonadota; class Gammaproteobacteria; order SZUA-140; family SZUA-140; genus RI-283. The sequence continues at coordinate 2,065 of WGNS01000056.1, forward strand.
ACGTAAGGCCTCGCGGTCCGGGTGGTCAGGCCCCAAGGCCACGACATCGGCGCTCTGAAAACCATGGCGCACCATGAGCTGCTGAATCGATTCGTCGTGGGCGGCCAGGATCTCCTCGTTGGTCGCATCGCGCTCGAGCGGAACATCGGTCGCCCAGCACGCATATTCCACGCCCAGCTTGGCCAAGATTTGAGCGATGCTGACCTGGTCCATATGGTGGGCCAGGACCGCGCTGTCCGTGTCGGCATAGATACAAAGATGTGTCATGACCGTGTCACCTCCCGAGTCAACAACTCGCATTGCAATAGAAACTCAAAGGCCTCCAGGTGCCTTACCGCTGCATCCATGTCCGCCCCCCAGGCATAGAGCCCGTGACCGCGGATCAAATAACCCGGCGGGCCGTCATGGAGATGGCGCTCGACCTCGCCGGCCAAACGCACCATGTCCTGATCATTGTCGAACACCGGAACCGAAACCCGGCTCTCGTGGGTGTCGATGCCGGGGAAGGCCTTCAGGATCTCGAGATCGTCGATCTCCCATGACCGGCCCAGCAGGCGCGAAATCACCGTGGCGTTGACCGAATGAGTATGCAGTACGACGCCGACCTCCGGGAAGGTCGCGTAAATCTGGGTATGCAACAGCGTCTCGGCGGAAGGACGGCGGTGATCGTCGATCGCGCGACCCTCTCCGTTCACGCGCATGAGATCGGACTCGCGCAACCCGCCCTTGTGGGCACCCGACACCGTGATCGCGATCGAACCGTCACCGAGGCGCACGGAAAGATTGCCGCTCGTGGCGGGCAGCCAGCCGCGATCGTGCAAGCGGCCTCCGACGTCGATGAGCGCCTCGACGGCTGTCTCATAGCTCATGCGCTGACTCCAAATAGTGTTGCACCCATGTCGCAATGATACGCCCTGCATAGGCCGCATCGCCATCTCCGCTGAGCAAATGATCGGCTCGATCGAGCACGACGAAGCTCTTGGGATGCCTCGCGGTCTGGAAGATCCGGCTCGCATTACCCATGGGGACGACGCGATCGTCCGGCGCATGCAGGATCAACAGGCCACGCTCCAACCCTTCGAGAACCGCTACCATGTCATGTGACTGAATATCCTCGATGAACTGCCGCGTGATCGCATAGTCTTGGCCGCCGATCGAGACCTCCGCGCTGCCCTCGCCCATGATCGTCTCCATCTGCGCATCGAAATGGTGGCGAAGATGCCCCGGATCGAATGGAGCGTTGATGGTGGCGACCGCGCGACAGGAAGGCACCTTGCCCGCAGCGACCAGGGACATGGTGCCACCCAACGAATGCCCGATCAACAAACCGGGCGCGGGCAGCCCTTCCGAAATCACGGCGTCGCAGGCCGCCATGATGTCCGCAACGCCGGTCGTAAAGTTGGTCTCGGCGAAACGCCCGCCGCTCTCGCCGAGCCCACAGAGGTCGATACGAAGCAGCCCGATGCCGGCCGAGCAGAGCTCACGGCCGATGGTGCGATTGATCTTGTAGTTCTTGTGGCAGGTAAAACAATGGGTCATGACCGCCATGGCTCGCGGCGCCCCCTCGTCCGGAAGATCCAGGATCCCGGCGAGTTCGATACCCGTGGCATTGAGAAAACGCAGTCGTTTAGAGGTCATAACACGGTCGGCAGAAAAACGGACCGATAGTTTACCGCCCCCTGCCCCCAATTCCCATGCCGCCCCGCCCACTAAGACATTTCGTCGCCTGAGGGTCCTTGAAAACAAAAACCCCGACCAGGAGGATGGCCGGGGTGGAGGAGGAGTCGATCAATAGCTATGAAGAGGGGGTATTTGCATAATGAGACTGAGCGTTCGTAAAAAAGTTCAATCCCATTGCAAATTTTTTCCATATTTTTCTGACGGCCCATTTACCGCTCAGCGTGTTATGCTCGGCGGCATGTAACCCTCCCAGGTCGAGAACGACCAAAGGAACTCAACCAGGTCCATGAAGGAGTGAAACATCATGACGCTCAGGTATGCCTGTCATGTAGGGCTGATGTCGTTGGGACTCGTACTCGCGGCACCGTGTCTTGCCGACGAACCCGCCCCGGAGGCGCTGCTCGAAAAGGCTCAGGAGATCTACGCAGGACACGACAGCGTCTCGAAACTGTCGTTCACGCTCCATAACCCGGATAAAAGGGACCGGCGCGAGGACTACACGATGCTCTGGATGGAACCCGAGTCAGGACCCATCGAAGACAAGACCCTGCTGTTCCAGACCTTCCCGCCCGACAAGCTCGGCGTCGCCTTCATGAACTGGACCTACCATGGGGAAGCCGACCACGAGGACGACTCGTGGATCTATCTGCCGGAGCTCCGCACGATCCGCAAAATCAGCCACGGCATGCATCATCACGATCACCACCAGGACCCGGAGGACGAATTCTCGCTGTCCGTCCTGCATCGCGCCCAGCTCCTGGAACGGGATCCCGACCTCGACGACCTGTTCCGGCTACCCGACCAGACCGTCGACGGCAAGACCTTCATTCGAATCGAGCGCACGCCGAAGATGGCCATGCCCGATTTCCCCTACAGCCGCACCGTGGTTTGGCTTTCGGACTCCCCGATCCGAATCGAGCACATCGATTATTATGATGCCCAAGGCAAGCTGGTTCTCAAACAGGACATCGACTGGCAACAGATCGGCAAGGCCTGGGTCTGGAAGGAAGTGCGCGCCGAGGTGCCCGACAAGGATACCTGGACCCGCCTGGAGGTCAGCGACGTCAAGGTGGATACCGGCCTAACAGAAAGTGAGTTTTCCAAACGCCGCATGCGCCAAGGGATCCGATAACGGCAAGTAGGGCACGGCACGCCGTGCCTCTACGGAGGATTAACGACGCGGTCAACCGGTGGGACGGCTACGCACTCAATTCGAGGCGCACTGTGACGCGCGATTTCCCAACGAGTTCCGATCCTTGGCATCGGTAGGGGCACGGCGTGCCGTGCCCGACAGACGAGGTTGCGGCGAGTGTCCGTTTCCAAGAATCGAGCCTTATACCGCGCCTTCCAGATGAACAGGTTGACGCCTATTGCCGTAGGCCGAGTTGAAGTGGCGGTAGCGGCCCGGGATCGCGGTCTTGCAATTCAGGCAACGGCCATCGTCATCCAGATGGTAGGTCGTGATGTCGTAGCCGTTGCGCACGATCACGGCCTGCCCGCAGGACGGGCAATAGGTCGTGCCGCCGTCGGTGTCGTAGACGTTTCCGGTATAGACGTAGCGCAGTCCCGCAGAGATGGCCTGACGTCGGGCGCGGCGGACGGTCTCAAGCGGCGTGGGTGGAATGTCGCGCATCCGGAAATCCGGATGAAAGGCCGTGAAATGCACCGGAACGTCCTGGCCGAGATGCTCCAGGATCCAGGCGCAAGCGGCATCGACCTCTGCCTCGGAGTCGTTATGACCGGGAATCAGAAGCGTCGTGATCTCGGTCCAGATTTTGGTCTCGTGAACCAGATACTTGAGCGTATCCAGGATAGGTTCGAGATGCCCGCCGCAGATCTTCCAGTAGAAGTCCTCCTTGAACGACTTCAGGTCGACGTTGACGGCATCGATGTTGCGAAAGAAATCCGCACGGGCCGTTTCGGTGATGTAGCCTGCCGTCACCGCCACGGTGGCAAGCCCCCGTTCGTGGCAGGCGAGCGCCGTATCGTCGGCGTATTCCAGGAAAATGACCGGATCGTTGTAGGTAAAGGCAACGCTCGCGCAACGAAGCCGGGCTGCGCTGTCCGCGATGGTCTCGGGATCGGCCGAATCGCAGAGTCGCGCGAACTCGCGCGATTTCGAGATATCCCAGTTTTGACAGAACCGGCAAGCCAGGTTGCACCCGGCCGTCCCGAACGACAACACGCTGCTGCCGGGCAGGAAATGGTTTAGCGGTTTCTTTTCGATCGGGTCGACGCAAAAACCGGATGAGCGCCCGTACGTGGTCAGAACCAGTTGCGGCCCCTCGCGCTTGCGCACGAAACACATGCCTCTCTGTCCGTCGTGCAGCTTACAATAGCGCGGACAGACATCGCACTGAATGCGGCCGTCGTCGATCTCGTGCCAGAAACGGGCCGGATGATGTTGATCACTCATGGCCGTTCACCTCACTGAAGTGCTCCACGGTATAAACCGAAACCTCGATGTCCGGATCCCAATGATCGATCGGCAAACCCGCCTTGCGGCGCAGGTGCATCAAAAATTCATGGGGATTCGGCAGTTCCGCCCAGACCTGGGGCAAAAAAGTCGCGCGTTGCGAGCCGAGCTCCAGGATGACGCCGTCCAGCCCGGGGCGTAACGCGAGGATGGCTTCGGCCTCGCTGTGAATGTCGATCGGCTTGGGTTTGCTCAAAAGCGACACCTCGATCGATACGTCGTCCACTTCGCTCTCCGTCATGGGCAGGAACCGGGGGTCGTGCAGCGCCGCCGCAACGGCATTGCGGGTCAAGTCATCCTGTAACGGCCGCACCGCTTCCAGGCTACCGATACAACCGCGCAGTTGCCCGTGACGCTTCAGTGTCACGAAGGCCGCACCGGGTTCCGACAACCGTTGCCTGTCCGCGACCGCGATGTCCGGATGCACCGCGGGCATTCCAACCGCCTCGGCGATGGCCGCCCGAGCGAGTCCGGTTAACGCTGCCCCCCACCCGACGCTCATTGGACAACCTCCTCGAAGGCGAAGGCCCCATAACCGACGACACGCCCGCGATCGCCCGACGTGTCTCCCGAGTTGCGCAGGTCGACCTGTCGCGCGCGCAGCGCGTGACGGGCCGCGACCAGCAACAACCCGTTGACCGGTGTCGCGCCGCAGGCCTGTTCATGATTCAGCGGCATATTCAGGGCCAGGATCTCGGCGGCGGTCACGGCATCGATCCGACGCGCCTGCTCGTATTCATGGTAGTGCGACAAATCGGAACTGATCACGATCAAGGTCTCCGGATCGGCGCGGAAGCGCTCGATGACTTCGGCCACGTCCTCGATATCCGCATCGCCGACGATCAGGGGCATGATCGCAACGCCTTCCAACTGGCGCTGTAAAAACGGTAACTGCACCTCGAGCGAATGTTCGAGGGCGTGGGCATGCGCGCTGGCAGTGACCTGAGGCAGGTCGGCCAATTCCGCGAGCGCCGCCCGGTCGACGGGCACCGAGCCCAACGGGGTCAGAAAGACATCGCAATCGGGATGGGCGAGGCCGCGCACGGGGACACGGTGAGCAGGCCCCAGCAACAATGCTCGACGGATCGAAGTCGCCCCGTCGAGCAGCGCGTAGGCAGCAGCGGCGACGGGACCGGAATAGATATACCCCGCATGCGGGACGATCAGCGCCTTGGGAACGATGCCGGAAGCCCGGAAGCCCGCCGCGACACGCCCCTCGTCGAGCAATAGGTCGACGGTGCGGGCCAATTCGTCCGGATCGCCCGGATAGAAGAGCCCGGCAACGGCAGGCTGACGAATACGCTTTTCCATGACGGGCACCTCCCGAATCATGGGGATATACCCAAATTCTAGGCGGCTATTCTCGCTTTTTCAACACCAGAATAGCCGCCCTGCCCGTAAGACGGGTATCAGTAACGCCAGTTGACCTGTGCGCTCACGATATCCACGGAAGAACTGTACGAACCGTTGAGCGTGGCATTGAGCGTCGGGACCGAACTCTCAAGCGTGTTGTTGATGCTGGTATTGCTGACGAAGAGGTGCGAATAACCGACATCGAGCCTGGCCGCCGGCGTCATATCCCAGGAGACGCCCAGCGACAGCCAACGCCTGGAGTTGTCGGGAATGCGGGCGGTACGATGCTGGGGATCCGGGACGGGCGTTTGATCGTAGGCCAAACCGCCGCGCAGCATCAGAGCGGGATCCACACGGAGATTCGCGCCGATGGAGAAACGGTTGGTATTCTTCCACGATTCGGTCGTGACCGAGTCCGCCTGAGCTGAATCATAGTCTATCCGCAACTCCTTGAAGCGGCTCCAATGCGTCCATGTCCAGTCGGCCATGACGGAAAGGTCCTTGTTGACCTGGAGATAATATCCCAACGATGTCGACTCAGGCAGTGTAACATCCGCATGGAGCGTCGTGTCGACGAAGCTTCCGGTCGCGCGCAACGTCGCAAGAACCGCCGCGGGCCCCGTGAAGGTCGCGTCGCCGGACACGTTCTGGGAGACCTTGGAACGATAGCTCAGACCGATCCGGGAATCCTGAGTCGGCTCGAAAAGAACGCCCAGATTGAATCCGTAACTCCAGTCGTTACCTTTCAGACTCGCAAATCCGTCGCTGCTCTGCGGCGTTGCCGCGGCCGCACAGGCAGGCACCGCGCCCGCGCCAAGCGCCACCACGACGGCCGCGCAGGCAGAGCCCATATCCACCGCACTCGACAACTTCACGTCGACGTACTGCGCGCTGACGCCGGCGCCGAACGACCACTTGTCGTCGAGCCGCCAGGCGATGCTCGGGTTGATGTTGACGCTCTTAAGCTCGGACTTGACGGCATGATACCGCCCGACCCAATCGCTCGGATATTCGGTACTCAGACCGAACGGCGCGTTGATGCCCAGGCCGAGCACGAGGTCCGGATTCAGGTGCTGAAGATAGTAGAGGTTGGGGACGTAACCGTTTTTGCCGCCGTCGGCGTCAGGCCCGGTCAAGGCGGCGGCGCCGACGGCGGCGGCAGTCGTGGAACCTTGATTCGTGAAAGAGGCCTTGGGATGAATGTAATGCGCGCCAATCGTCGCCTGACGCCCCCGAACCAGCGTCATGGCAGCGGGATTGAAATACATGACCGATGGGTCTTCGGCCGATGTGGACGCACCGGAAAACGCGTTGCCCTGTCCACTGGCGCTCTGCTCGATCAGCGCGAAACCGGAGGCATGAGCGCCGCCCAAAGGCACCACAAACGCCAACGGCCATGCATAGCGAACTCCTTTCAGCACCCTACCCTGCACATTCAAGGTCTTCCCGTGCATCACTCCCCTCCTTATATCATTATGGTTGAACACCGATCCTGAACGAGACGGACGGCATGTCCGATAATACGCCGTCACGACCCCTTGTAAAGATTCGGCGGCGAAAATGCCAAGGCGTTTCGGATTTTGGTTATCATGACCGTTTCACTCAATCATTCCGCCAGAGGTCTTCAAATGAGCGCCACCGTCAAGATCGATCAAGCCGTCCCGCAATTCTCCCTGCCGGCGACGAATGACCGCACGATCTCCTCGTCCGATCTCGCCGGACACAATACCGTGATCTATTTTTATCCGAAGGACAGCACCCCCGGCTGCACATTGGAGAGCCAGGGGTTTCGCGACGCCATGGCGGATTTCGAGGCGTGCAATGCCGTGATCATCGGGGTCTCGCGCGACAGCCTGCGCTCACATGAGAATTTTCGCGCCAAACAATGCCTGCCGTTCGATTTGATCTGCGACGGCGACGAGGTCCTGTGCAAGCTGTTCGATGTCATCCGCATGAAGAACATGTACGGCAAACAGGTGCGTGGCATAGAACGCAGCACCTTTTTGATCGATCGCGATGGCGTTCTGCGCCGGGAGTGGCGCAAGGTCAAGGTCAACGGGCACGTCGTGGAGGTATTGGAGGCCGCCCGTACGCTCGGATAGAAACGGTACGGAACGAAAGTCCAACCTTCGGAGCGGGCCGCCTGAACGATGCGGTCCGCTCCGGAAGTCAAATAATCACGCCCTTACGCCAGACGCGCGTTATTGCTCGCTCTCCACCCAAATGACGGTGTGGTTCTTTTTACCGGGCAGCTTGGTATGGAAGATCTCGACCGGCATCTGGCGGAAGTAAGATTCGCGTAGCAGTTCGATCATCGCCTGCGTGGCCGGCGCGACGCCCTCGTGCATGCGAAGGCCGTAGGCGTCATCCGGCGTGCTGTCGAGATGCACGATCACTTCGGCATCCAAACGATCGTCCGGTGGCCCGTATTCGTGACCGGACGTCTGTATCCGGATATGCGTAACGACGCCCTTGGTCACGCTGTTGAAGGGCTTTTCGGAGAGCGCCTTCTCCTCCGCTTCGCTGGCGATGACCATCTGGGAAAAACCCAGCGAACCGATCGCCAGCAATACGCCTGCGGCAATGCTCATAGGTATGCGATGTGATGTCATGACGATATTCCTCCGTGTTTGTACCTTCTTATTCTGGGACGCCTTTACAACGCCCTCACTTGGAATTATGCGCTCCCTTCCGACAGAAAGCATCGTCCCGATGGAGCGAGATAAGCTATGCGCAAGGTTACAGCGAGGAAGAAAATTCGTGGCTATGCAACTTGTTCAAGGCGTGACGCGAACGGGCAAGCCGAGTGCCTCGATGCGATGGCCGAAGCCCGCCATCCAGTCCTCCGTAAGCCGCGACACATGGGTCGATTCCGCCTGCAAGGCGGGCCGCGCCAAACCATACAGGCGCACCCCCAGCACCGGCACCCGGTCGGCCGCGAGCCGCGCAAGGAATTCGAGATAGGCGCCCTGCTCGGCCTCATCCGGCGGCAACCCATCCCAGGCGACGGCGCAGGTCTGGATCCAGGTCGGACAACAAGCGGCGCAAGCGGCGAGCTTGTCGCGAATACCGCGCTCGGACAATGTCACCCCGTTTATCCGTTTACTGCCCGCCTCCGTCACCGAGTCCACCTTGAACCAGACTTCGCCGCCGAGCGTGGCCATAGTGCGAAGGGCGCGCTGAACCGTCGGCTTGCCGACGTATGAGCCGTTGCTGATCAGGACCAACGGGATCGCGCCCACCAAATCGACTTCACGCATCACTCGGCCGATGAGATCGACGACGACGTCGAACTGCCCGCTGCTGGTCGGCTCACCATTGCCGGAGATCGCGAGATCGCGAAGCTGCCTGCAACCCTCAGGGACATATCGTTCCATGAATGCCCCGTGCAGGGCCTCATGGACGAATCCCCGCAGTTCGCGCTCGAGAAGGGCAAGGTCGATTTCGGGCGCCGTGCCGCGAACAAGGTTCGGCACCTGACAGTAGGCGCAATGCCAGTCGCATGCATTGTTCGGATTCAAATTGATGCCGATCGAGACGCCGCCGGACCTGCGCGACACGACCGGATAGACATAGGTTAGCCCTGCGGCATCGCGATCGTGATCTTTTGGGGTGAGCGAACCTGTCTTCATTGTCGTCATAGGGATAGCGAATCGAGACTCTTGGTTGCCGGGGCGCTCGCAACTTGTTGGCCCAGGGGCGGTAAGGTATCCTGTCCAATCATAACGGATTCGCAAAGAAATCCGACACGAACGAATCGATATAGTCCGATTTTCGAGGAGGGAAATGATGACGACGATGAAGAAGAACGTCTTTCTAACCGTGACGCTTGTCCTGCTCGTGGCCGGATGCGCCTCTACGGAGAAGCCGCGGGCGGACGGAGACCAGGCCACTCCCGCGGCCGAGGCGCCGGCGGAAGGGCTCGTGGTCAAACCCATCACCGCCCCCCCGACCCCCGCCGAAATCAAGGACTTCGGCGATCGTATGCGGGCCATTCCCGAAGCCATGTATTCGGTCGCGCGCAATGCCTACAGCATCTATCTTGGCGGGCAATATACGGCGACCTACTATGCCGGCGACGGCAGTCTCGGCCTGGTGGCCGACGGAGAAAACAAAACCTGCACCTATACCGCTCAAGCCGAACTCAAAGAGAAGTCCGAGGAAGGCTTCTGCCGTCAATGGCTGAATCAACTGAACGACGCCTTGCTCCATTATGGGAAATAACCGGTCCGCGAACATTTGCGGTTACGCGAGGGAAGGTATCGAACGCGCGGTCGCGCGCTCACACCTCACGTACCCAATGCCAAGAGTGACACGCCTTCCCTGCCGCATTTAACCATCCACTAATCAGGGGACGCCGCGTTCGTGTCCGAAAACGGGGAACAGCGTAAGACTCCTCTCCTGTTCGTTCAGGGCCGCCGCCTCTACCATCTGGTCGTCGATGCCTTCCGGGATCTGACTCCGGTGATCCTGGTGGTCGCCGTATTTCAGCTCCTCATCCTCAAACAACCCTTTCCACACCTGGAGCAGGTCCTGACCGGCACGGTCCTCGTCGCCGCCGGCCTGTTTCTGTTCATCCGCGGGCTCGAGATCGGCCTGTTCCCGCTCGGTGAAACCATGGCCTATGACTTCGCGCGCAAGGGCAGCCTTGCGTGGCTGCTGCTGTTCGCCTTCGCGCTCGGGTTCGGTACAACGATTGCCGAACCCGCCTTGATCGCCGTGGCCGGCGAGGCCGCCAAGATCGCCGCCGACGGCGGCGTCATCACCCCGAACACCGACAACCTGGAGCATTATGCGCTGGGTCTGAGAGTCACGGTCGCGCTGTCGGTCGGATTCGCGATCGTCGTCGGCGTCATCCGCATCCTCAAGGGCTGGCCGCTGCACTATCTGATCGCGGCGGGATACATCGGCGTCGTCGCGATCACACCGTTCGCTCCGGCATCCATGGTCGGCATCGCCTACGACTCCGGCGGCGTCACGACCTCGACCATCACGGTTCCCCTGGTGACGGCGCTGGGCATCGGACTCGCGTCGAGCATCAAGGGGCGCAATCCGATGATCGACGGTTTCGGACTCATCGCGTTCGCATCGCTGACTCCGATGATCTTCGTCATGGTCTACGGGATGCTCCTGCAATGAAGGCCCTGGCCGACCTCTTCGCCGCATTCGGGTCCACGCTCGTGGACATCCTGCCGATCGTGATCATCGTCTTCGGGTTCCAATGGTTCGCCTTCAGGCGGCCGATCGCAAATCCGCGGCGGATTCTGACGGGGTTTATTTACGTCATCGTCGGGATGACCCTCTTCCTGGTCGGACTAGAGGAAGCCCTGTTCCCGGTCGGACGCCTCATGGCGCAGCAGCTGACGGCCCCTGACTTCCTTGGGATCGGCCACGACGACGCCCAATGGTCTCACTACATTTGGGTCTATCTGTTCGCCGCCGCGATCGGGTTCGCGACGACGATCGCGGAACCCGCCCTGATCGCCGTCGCCTACAAGGCGAACCAGGTTTCGGCGGGCGCGGTCAATGCGTGGGCCCTGCGCGTCGCCGTGGGACTCGGCGTGGGCGCCGGACTCGCCCTCGGCGCACTGCGCATCGTGACCGGCACCCCCTTGCATCTGATCATCATGGTGGGGTATATCGTCGTCATTGTGCAGACCTTTTTCGCGCCCAGGCAGATCATCGCGCTGGCTTATGACTCGGGCGGCGTTACGACCTCAACGGTCACGGTGCCCATCGTCACAGCCTTAGGCCTCGGCTTGGCCGGCACCATCTCCGGCCGCAGCCAGTTGCTCGACGGCTTCGGCCTGATCGCCTTCGCCAGCCTGTTCCCGATCATCACCGTACTGGGCTATGCCCAGTTTGCCGAATGGCGTCTCCGCAAGTTGAAAAAACGCGACGACGCCGAATCACCTGAACCGGAATAAAACCCAATCCCTTGATTCGAGGAGACCGTTGAAATGCACTTCAAACTGATCATGGCGCTTGTCGAAGACAAGCGCACGGACAAGGTCCTGGATGCGGCAAGGAACGGCGGCGCCACCGGCGCGACCGTGATTCCACAGGCGCGCGGCGAGGGTTTGCAGAAGTCCAAGACCTTTTTCGGACTGACACTGGAAACCCAGCGCGATATGCTGCTGTTCCTCGTCGAGGAACACTTGGCGCGCAACGTACTTGAAACCATTGCCGAAGTCGGCGCCTTCGACGAAAGCCCGGGAGCGGGCATCGCCTTTCAGATCGATGTCGAGGACGCAGTCGGCGTGACTCAGCAGATCAAGTCGCTGACCAACGTTGTGGAGGAAGAGCTGTGAGAAAGAAACAGGTAATTCGCGTCCGCGACGTCATGAAGGAGCAGTTCGGGACCGTGCAGGGCATGGACACGATCAAATCGGCGCTGGCCAAACTGCTCGAAATTCGGGCCAAGTGCCTGGTCGTCGAAAAACGCCATGATGACGACGAGTACGGCATCCTGCTGGTCTCGGACATCGCCCGTAAGGTCATCGCCCGCGACCGGCCGCCGGAACGCGTCAACGTATACGAGATCATGGCCAAACCCGTCATCAGCGTCGACCCGGGCATGGACATCCGCTACTGCGCCCGGTTGTTCGACCGCTTCGACATCAGTCATGCGCCGGTCATCGAGGGCGGCCGGGTCGTCGGTCTGGTCAGTTTCAGCGATTTGGTGCTGAAGGGATTGGTGGCCGCGACCGCGGATCAGGAGTAGTGGCGACCGGCGGTCGCACCTTTTCACGGTCGACCTTCTTCCAAGGGCACGGCGCGCCGCGCCCCTACGGTATGGTTACCCCCTGGGCAGGGTGACGCCGCGCTGCCCCTGGTACTTGCCCTTGCGGTCGCGGTAAGACGTCTCGCAGACTTCGTCGGACTCGAAGAACAGGACCTGGGCCACGCCCTCGTTGGCGTAGATGCGCGCGGGCAGCGGCGTGGTGTTCGAGAACTCCAACGTCACATGGCCTTCCCACTCGGGTTCGAGCGGGGTGACGTTGACGATGATGCCGCAGCGGGCGTAGGTCGACTTGCCCAGGCAGATCGTTAGCACGCTGCGCGGGATGCGAAAGTATTCAACGGTGCGCGCCAGCGCGAAGGAGTTCGGCGGGATGATGCAAACGTCGGACTCGACGTCGACGAAGCTCGCGTCATCGAAGTGCTTGGGATCCACGATGGCCGAATTGATGTTCGTGAAGATCTTGAACTCGGCGGCGCAGCGGATATCGTAGCCGTAGCTCGAGGTGCCGTAAGAGATCACCTGCCGACCGTCCACGCTGCGAACCTGACCGGGCACGAACGGTTCGATCATGCCCTCCTCTTCCGCCATCCGGCGAATCCACTTGTCTGACTTGATGCTCATTATTTAACCACTGTTCTCGTAATCTACGCGTAGGTTGGGCTGAGGCGCGAAGCCCAACATTGGTCACGTGCGATGTTGGGCTTCACTACATTCGGCCCAACCTACCTTTGCCTAGCTATTCTCAATAACGATATTGGGGAAGCGCGTGCTGTAATCCTTCGCCTGCACCGACAATCCGGCGCCGACCTTGAGTGCGATCTCGCGATAAGCGCGGGCGATATCGCCGTCGGGTTCCGCGACCACACTAGGCGAGCCGTTGTCGACGCCCTCCCGGATCCGCATGTCCAAGGGAAGATCGCCGAGGAAGCGGATGCCGTATTCTTCGGCCATGCGCTCGCCGCCGCCGCTGCCGAAAATATGTTCCTCATGGCCGCACTGGCTGCAAATATGCGTGCTCATGTTCTCGATGACGCCGAGCACCGGTACGCTGACCTTCTCGAACATCTTGTAGGCCTTGCGCGCGTCGATCAGGGCGATGTCCTGAGGCGTCGTGACGATGACCGCGGCGCTGACCGGGATCTTCTGGGCCAGCGTCAGTTGCGTGTCGCCCGTGCCCGGCGGCAGGTCGATGACCAGATAATCGAGGTCGCGCCAGTTGGTGTCGCGCAGCAACTGCTCGAGCGCCTGGGTGACCATGGGGCCACGCCAGATCATCGGGGTCTCCTCGTCGACAAGATAACCGATCGACATCGTCTGCAGGCCGTGGGCCATCATGGGCTCCATCGACTTGCCGTCCTTGGATTGCGGCTGTCCGTTGACGCCCAGCATGCGCGGCTGGCTCGGTCCGTAGATGTCGGCATCCAGGATTCCGCACTTGGCGCCCTCGGCGGCCAGGGCCAGCGCCAAATTGACGGAGGTCGTGGACTTGCCGACGCCGCCCTTGCCCGAGGCGACGGCGATGATATTGCGGATATTATCGAAACGCTTGACGCCTTTCTGGGCTGCGTGGGCGATGACCTGATCGTTGATGACGACTTCGACCTTTTCGACGCCCGCTACCGCCGAAACGGCCTCGCGCAGCGCGGCGCCGAGGCGCGGACGATAGCTTGCCGCCGGGAAACCGAGTACAACCTGAATTCGGGCCGTGCCATCGGCGAAAGAGACGTCTTTGACGGCGCCTGCGGCAATAAGATCTTTACCGAGGTAGGGATCCTGATACGTCGCGATAGCGCCCTCGATCTGAGCGCGAATGGATTCGGAACTGGACATGACGGGTGGAATTCCTTGGGTTTAGCTTAGGGCCTGTTAACAGACCCCAGGGAATGCCCATCATATTACACGATTTTTTCGGGAATGGTGCGCCACGGGACGCCGCATGGCATCCCGCGTTCCTCCGAAATTTCAGGAACCGCGCTCGTGGACGACCCGCCCGCTGAGCAGGGTGTAGGCCACCTGTCCCTTCATCTCCCAACCCATGAAGGGCGTGTAATGCCCTTTGCTCAGCATGCTCCGGGCATCCACGGTCCACGTCGCCTCCGGATCGAAAATACAGACGTCGGCGGGCATGCCGGGTTCCAGGCGCCCCGCCTCGACGCCAAGGATACGGGCCGGGCGATCGGTCAGACGCGAAATCATGCCCGACAACGACAACACGCCCGCATCGACAAGGCGAAGACTCAAGGGCAACAGGGTCTCGAGGCCCGAAAGGCCGGCGGCCGTCGACGGGAACGGCGCCAGTTTGGCATCGCCCTCGTGCGGCTGATGATCCGAGCAGATTACATCGATGCCGTCCTGCGCCAGCCATTGGCGCAGACCGTCCCGGTCGCGCAGGGTGCGCAGGGGCGGATGCAGATGGCAGCGGTCGTCGAAATCGAGCACGTCCAACTCGCTCAAATGGAGGTGGTGCGCGCTCACATCGGCCGTAACCTGGAGCCCGTCATGCCGGGCGCGAGCGATCAATTGTGCACCGCGGGCCGTCGAGATGAGGCAGAAATGGGCGCGCACGCCGACCAGCGCGATGAGTTCGAGAAGTCCGGCGACGGCAACCGTTTCCGCTGCGGTCGGAATGCCCGGCAGCCCCAGGCGGCTCGCGACCGCACCCTCGTGCGCGCATCCGCCGTTGGCGAGTTCGTAGACCTCGGGATGAATGAAGACGGTCATGTCGAAACTGGCCGCGTATTCGAGCGCCCTGCGCATGACCTGAAGGCTCGCCATCGGTCTGCGACCATTACTGACGCCGCAGCAGCCCGCCTCGAGCAGCGCGGCCATCTCGCTCAATCGCTGGCCGTCGAGTCCCTGGGTCAGCGCGCCCAGAGGCACGACGCGGGCATAGCCCGCAGACGAGGCGCGATCCTGGATCATGCGTGCGACGGCCGGGGTATCGACGACGGGCGAGGTGTCGGGCGGACAGCAGAGGGTCGTGATTCCCCCGGCGGCGGCGGCCCTGGTCTCGCTCGCGATCGTGCCCTTGTGCTCCTGGCCGGGCTCGCGCAACTTCGCGCGCAAATCGACCAGCCCGGGGCAGACGATCATACCGTCCGCGGCGATGGTGCGATCCGGCGTGAAGCCGTCCGGGACCGGCCCCACACTCACCACCTGCCCCTCGGCAATGTGGATGTCGCTCAGTCCATCGATACCGTTGGCCGGATCGATGAGTCGGCCGCCTACAATACTTATCCGGCCGCTCATGACGGCTCCCTCACGACGGCCTGGGAACGCTGCATGGCGCGCGACATCACGGCCATGCGCACGGCCGTGCCGTGCGAGACCTGCTGCAGGATCACTGAGCGCGGGCCGTCGGCGACGGCGGAATCGATCTCGACACCGCGGTTGATCGGCCCCGGATGCATCACCATGACATCGTCGCGCGCGTAACGCAGTTTATCCTCGGTCAGACCGTAGAGCCGGTAGTATTCGTGTTCGCTCGGCAACATGCCGCCCTGCATGCGCTCGTATTGCAGGCGCAGCATGATGACGACGTCGACGTCGCGAAGGCCTTCGCGCATATCGTGATAAACGTGCACGCCCAGCGCGCTCGCGGCCTCGACCGGCAACAGCGTGCGCGGTGCGATGGCGCGGATCTCCTGGACACCGAGCGTACTTAAGGCATGGATCTGCGAGCGCGCCACACGGGAGTGCAGGACGTCTCCGACGATGGCCACGATGAGCTGTTGAAAGGTCTTCTTGTGGCGCCGGATCGTGAACATGTCGAGCATGGCCTGCGTAGGATGGGCGTGACGTCCGTCGCCGGCGTTGATGATGCTGACGTGCGGTGCGGCGTGGCGGGCGATGAAATGCGCGGCGCCGCTGTCCGGATGCCGGATCACGAACATATCGCAATGCATGGCTTCGAGATTGCGCAGCGTGTCCAGCAGGGTCTCGCCCTTGGACGCCGCCGAAGCCGGTACGTTGATGTTGACGACGTCCGCCGACAGGCGCTTGGCGGCCAGCTCAAACGTCGTGCGGGTGCGGGTGCTCGATTCGAAGAAGAGATTGACGATGGTCTTACCGCGCAGCAGGGGGACCTTCTTGACCTCGCGTTCGGTCACTTCGGCGAACGATTCAGCCGTATCGAGCAGATCGACGAGCATGGCCCGCTTGAGACCTTCGATGGTCAGGAAATGGCGCAGGTTGCCTTCGGCGTCGAGCTGCAGGTTCTGCTTATCCATCGACGTCGGTCCTCAATTCGAACGAAAGCGGGTCAGGCCCCTGGAGCTTGATGTGCTCATCCCGCGCCAGATGGAGTTCGGCACCGACGATGTCGGCCCGGATCGGCAGCTCGCGGCCGCCCCGGTCGATCAGGACGGCGAGCTTGACCGACGCCGGCCGGCCGTAGTCGAAGAGTTCGTTGAGCGCGGCGCGGATCGTGCGCCCGGTGTGCAGCACGTCATCGACGAGGATGACGTCGCGGCCATCGAGATCGACGGGCAGATGCGACGGCCGCACCATGGGGTCGATCCCGACATGCGAGAAGTCGTCGCGGTAAAACGCGATGTCGAGCATCCCGAGCGGTTCCTTGAGCGCCAGGCGCTCGTGAAGCCGTTCGGCGATCCAGGCCCCGCCGGTACGAATCCCCACCATAAGCGGCTCATCCGCGCCGTCTCGTTTGATCGCATCGGCAAGGCTTCGCGCCATGCCGTCAATGACTTTATCTATTTCCGGTAATCGTTCGCTCATGCAAGCCCCTGCCCGCTGCCGTGTCCCTCGGCCATGAAGGTATCCAGTATGATCTTGGCCGCCAGATCGTCGACGACCATCCTGCCCCGGCGAGCACCCCTGCCGGCCTCAAATGCCATGCCGGTCGCGGCGATGCTGGACAAGCGCTCATCCGCCCCGTACACCGGCAAACCCATGCGCCCCTCGAGTTGACGCGCGAAACGCCGTGCCGCCTGGGTCATTTCCTGTTCGCCGCCGTCCATTTCGAGCGGGATCCCAACGACCAGGGCGTCCGGCTGCCAGCGCTCGATCAACCGCCGGATCGAATCCCAGTCGGGTTTGTTGCCGACGCAGCGGAGCGTCTCCAGAGGCGAGGCCTGGCCGATAAGTTCCTGAGCCACGGCGACCCCGATGCGTTGACGGCCGTAATCGAATCCCAGCAGCGTACGTCCCGTCGTCCCCATTACGCGTGACCGGCCTCGCCGGCGAGCAAGTTCAGATCCACTCCGGCGAAAGCGGCGGCGGCATGCCAACGGTCTTCGTACGGCAGATCGAACACGATGGCGGGATCGACGGGTCCGCTGAGCCAGGAGTTCTCCATGATCTCCCGTTCCAACTGCCCGGCGCCCCAGCCGGCGTAACCCAGCGCGACGAAGAACTGCTCGGGACCGCGTTCGGCCGCGATATCCTCGAGGATGTCGCGCGAAGACGCCACACCGATCTCATCACTGACCTTCAAGGTGGAGTCCCAGTCTCCCAGAGGACTGTGAATCACGAAGCCGCGCCCGCATTGCACCGGACCGCCAAGATGCACGGAGATCTCCCCCACCTTGGGGTTCGGATAGACGATATCCATCTGGCCGAGGATCTCGGACATGGTCAGTTCGAGCGGCCGGTTGACGACGATACCCATGGCGCCGTCCTCGTTGTGCTCACAAATGAGCGCCACGGTCTGAAAGAAATTGGGATCCTTCAACGTGGGCATCGCGATCAGGAAGTGATTGCGCAATGAAAGGCGGTCGGTCATGGGGTTAGTATGGTTCAGGGGCACCGGGATTGACAAGCGATGCGCGTGTTAAACGGTTCGATCGCAAGTGACAAGTGGCGGTCTAATCGGCTTGGACGCGGGCGCCGTCGAGGAACCGCCACGTGCGGACAATGTGAAGAACGTCGGTGTCCTTGCGCATGGCGTCGGTAAACGGCGCAAAGGGCGCGGCCAGGCGCACGATGCGGATTGCCGCGTCGTCCAGGACCTTTTTGCCGGACGAATGGCGGACCGTAACCTCCCGCAAACTGCCGTCAGGATTCAGGGCAACGTCGAGAATCAGATCACCTGTGAGCTTGAGACGCTTCGCCTCCTCGGGATAGTTCAGATTGCCGATCTGCTCGATCTTGGCCTGCCAGGCATCGAGATAAACCGCGTCGCGAAACGTACGCGTTCGCGCCGAGAGATAGCGGTGCCGCTCGCGTTTGGCGTAATCGTCCATGCTGCGGTTGATCTCGGCCGACAGGCGCGCGATCTCGACGCTTTGTTCGACCAGTTGTTCCGCGCTGATCGGGGCCTCGACCGCCTGTTCGGTCTGTGTATCGGTTGAGACCTTTTCCGCATCGGGAGCGATGGTCGTCATAATGACGTCGGCCTTGGCGTGACTCGGTTGCGGCGCGGCCCGCGGCTGACGGATCTCCGCCTGCTGAGGCGTCGGTGACTGCTCGGGCGTCGACATCGGACTTGCGACCCGGCCCTCGCGCTCGTCGTTGCCGCCCCCTTCCTGACTGACCTGGGCCAACAGCTTGGCCTTATCGACCTCTTCCTGCTCCTGCGGGTGCACCAACGTGATTTCAAGCGGCGGAGCCGCCGTCTGTTCGGCATCGGGATCGGGTCGGAAGGTAATCCCCAGGATGATCAACGCGTGAATCGTGATGGCGAGAAACAGCGTCAACCCAAGGCGGTCGAAGGCGGTAATTTCGGGAGCTGCGGACTTGGTGGTCATGGTGCGGGATAAAGAGAGCGTCATTCGGAGTTTGCCACCCGTCCATGCAGGCTGGCAAGCAGCAGCGAGGTGATCACGCCGCTGACGAGACCGAATACCGCCGCAAGCGTCATCAATACCGGCAACAGCGTCAGCATGCCGGGATGGGGAATGAAGAGCAGATAGGCGGCGGAAAACTGTCCCGCCATATGGCTCAACGACGACAGCATGCACACTCCAAGCGGCGACAAGGAAGGACCGGGCCATAAACGGATCAGCCCCAATACGGCCACGCTGACCGCGGCGCCGGTCAGGCTGAGCGCGAAACCCGGGGTCAGAAAGCTGCCGATCACGAGGCTCCCGACCAATACGCGCAGCAACGACACCCAGGCCGCGGTGCGCCAGCCGAACTCGATGAACACCGCCACAGTGATCACGTTCGCGAGCCCCGGCTTGACGCCCGGCATCGGACTTGGAATCGCCGCCTCGGCGACATGGATCACGATCGCGAGCGCCGCAAGCCACGCGATGCGGTGATCGTCCCGGGTCGTCATGACAATGATGGGGCTGGAGGCTTCGCTTGGCTCGGTCGGATTCATGGCGTAAGAGACAAGCAAAGATAGCCGCGCAAAGGATCGGAATCGTTTCGCGATGTTTGATCGCGGCAGGATCCGGTGTAGGTTGGACCGAAACACGAAGGCCAACATGACGCAACGAGCGGGCGACCGCCGGTCGCGCCGAAGACCGTTATCTTAATGGGTTGTCGTGGTTGCCGCCTCAAGGGCACGGCGCGCCGTGCCCCTACTTTGCTCTGCTCTTTTTGGACTTTCCTCCGCATCGTTCGCGAGGCCTTAGTAATTGATGCTGTCGAAATGCCGGTTTCTGCCCAGCACCGTAATCGAGATCCGGTTGGGCAAACAGGCCGCGAAGCTGCCCGCGGAATGCAGCCATCCGGCATGGATGCATTGCTTCCCCTGACAGGGCGATTCGATGAAACGGATCCGGCCGTCATGAATCTCGATGACGGAGTCGCCCAACGGACCGTGGAGCGTCAGCGTGCGATCTTCGTTCAGGGGCACGATTTGCACGCCATTGTCGGCCGAAACGATTCGGGCTCTTTCCCCCTCGCCGCCGACGCCCGACCAAAAGTGAAGATAGAGCCCGACCAGCAGAACGACGGTCAACAGCGCGACCGCGATATCGCCGGGCGTCGGCCTGAGTGCGCCCGCGATCGACCTGTATGGGATCGCGGATGCCGTCACGGCGCGACGACCTCTATCGGCGGTGGCGGATCAACCTCGAAATGGATGCGTTTGGCCATGGCCGGCGTCATGTACACCTTACCCTTATCGTCGATGAGCATGGCCTGATCGATGCCCATGGCCTTGGCCGTGCGCACCCAGGCATCGGGGCCGGCGACAAACAGAGCGGTCGCCGAAGCGTCGGCGACGATGGCCTCCTTGCTGATCGTCGTGACCGAACTGCTGCCCACGGCGGGGAATCCGCTACGCGGATCGATGATATGGTGGTAGCGCTTGCCCTCATATTCGAAATAGCGCTCGTAGTCGCCCGAAGTGAAGACGCTTTCGTCGCCTTCGACCTCGACCGAGGCGATGACGCCCGGACCCCTGGGGTCACGGATCCCGATACGCCAGGGCCGGTCTCCGTGCCGGCCGACGGCGCGCAGGTCCCCGCCGGCATTGACGATGGCGTTATTCAGATGATGCTCGCGCAGGATCCGGACGGCCTCGTCGACGGCGTAGCCCTTGGCGAATCCGCCGAAGTCGAGCTGAACGGCGGGGTTTTCGCTACGCAGGCTGCCATCCTCGATATGCAGATCGCTCATCGCCGGTGCCTTGGCCAACAGGGCGCGAACCGAAGCGGCATCGGGCGGCGGTCCGTGAGGCCCATCGTCATTGTGGAAACCCCAAAGCGCGATCAGGTCGCCGATCGCCGGGTTGAACAGCCCGCCGCTTTGACGCGACAACTCGCTACCGCGCCGGATCAGCATGGCCGCCTCCTCGCTTACCGGAGCGCTCTTGCCGGCGGCGAGCGCCTCGTTGACCCGTGTCAACGGTCCAGGCTGCCAGGCATGCAGATCGCGGTGCATCTCCCGAAGCCGCTGCTCGACCCCGGCGGTCGCCACCGCGGCGACGTCGTCATCGCCGTCCCAGATCGAGACATTGACCAAGGTCCCCATCACGAGCAGCTGGGTATCGTGCAGCTTCGTCTCCTGCCGGCCGCAGGCGGACGACAAGAGGACCAAGACCAGGATGAATGCCTTACGCACGGTCAGTTTCCGCGCTCAAGACGGACCTCGATACGATCGAACAGGGTCGCGCAAATATTCGTACCACACTGGCTGTCGATCTCTCGCACGCAGGTCGGGCTTGTGACGTTGATTTCGGTCAGGAAGTCGCCGATCACGTCAAGACCGACGAACATGAGGCCGAGTTCGCGCAGCCGAGGACCCACCTGGGCGCAGATCCAGCGGTCGCGTTCGGACAGCGGCTGGGCGACACCGCGCCCGCCGGCCGCCAGATTGGCCCGCGTCTCACCGGCGTTGGGCAGGCGAGCCAGCGCATGGGATACCGGTTCGCCGTCGATCAACAGAATGCGTTTGTCGCCGGATGTGATCTCCGGAATATAGGTCTGCGCCATCGTGTAACGATGCCCGTAGTCGGTCATGGTCTCCATGATGACGCCGATGTTGGGATCGCCCTTGCGCAGACGGAAGACCGAGGCCCCGCCCATGGCGGACAAGGGCTTGACGATGATATCGCCCTGCTCCTCGAGAAACGCACGGATGCGCTTGTCGTCGCGCGACACCAGCGTCGGCACGCAACACTGCGGAAACCAGGCCGTGGCCAGTTTCTCGTTGTAGTCGCGCAGGGCCTGAGGCCGATTGACAACCAATACGCCTTCGGCCTCCGCAAGCTCGAGCAGATGGGTCGTGTAGACGTATTCAATATCGAAAGGCGGGTCCTTGCGCATCAGAACAACGTCGAGACTCGCCAGCGCCCGGTCTTCGCCCTCGCCGCCGGTCCACCAGCTGGTTTTGGAATCCTCGACGCGAATCTCGGTCACATGGGCGCGAACGGAACCGTCACGCAAGTAGAGATCGCGTTGCTGCATATAGGCGATCCGCCAGCCTCGACGCTGCGCCTCGAGCATCATGGCCAGCGTCGTGTCCTTGGCCGGCTTGATGGACTCGATGGGATCCATGACGACCCCAAGCCAACGCGCGGCCGTCATGCCGCCGACTCCAGCTCACGGGCGGCTGCGACCAGGGCCAGACGCGCGATGACGCCATAGGCGTAGAACCGATTGGGTTGAGCGTCGGGCGCGAGATGGCGTTCGGGCACCGTCAGGTGATTGGCGAACGCCAACGGTTCGAAATGCATGCCCGGCGCGTTCAGATTCTCGTTGCTGCCCCTGCGGGTATGGACACGGTAAAAGCCGCCCACCACATAGTGATCAATCATGTACACAACAGGCTCGGTCGCGGCGCGGGCCTGGCCCCAGGTCTCGAAGGTGTAGACGCCTTCCTGCAACAACACCTGACTGGTGGCGGTGCCGCCTTTGCTCGCGGCCATCCGCGTCCGCTGCTTGCGATTGAGCTGCTTGACCTCCTCTGCACTGTGCACGGTCATGACGCCCATGCCGTAAGTGCCGGCATCGGCTTTGATCACGACGAAGGGTTCTTTGTCGAGACCATACTCATCGTATTTGCGGCGGATGGACCCCAGCAGACTCTCAACGTTGCGCGCCAGGCAATCCTCGCCCTCGCGCTTCATGAAATCGATCTCGCCACAATGCAGGTTCAAGGGGCTGATGAGCCAGGGGTCCAGCTCGGTCATGGCCGCGAACTCCTCGGCAACGTGGCGATAGAGCTCGAAATGCGTGGATTTGAGGCGGTGATTCCAACCCACGGCGAGCGGCGGAATGATCGGTTGTTCAATACCGTCCAGGACCGCCGGCACGCCATCCGACAGGTCGTTGTTGAGCAGGACCATGCAGGGGTCGAAATCGGCGAGGCCGACGCGCGCGCCGCAGCGCACGATGGGTTCGAGGCGAATCTGGCGCCCCGACGGCAGATCGACGACCTGCACGGTGTCGATCTCGTCATCCAGCCAGCCGATCCGCGTCTTGAAGCCGGACTTGACGATCATGTCATGCAGTACGGCAAGGCTTTCCAGATAGAAGGTGTTGCGGGTATGGCGTTCGGGGACGATCAGGATTCCGTTGGCTTCGGGGCAGATGTGTTCCATGGCGCTCTGAATCGCGAGGATGCATAACGGCATGAAGGCGGGATTCAGGTTGTTGAAGCCCGCGGGAAACAGATTGGTGTCGACCGGAGCCAGCTTGAAACCCGCGTTGCGCAGATCGACCGAGGCGTAAAAAGGCGCCGGCGTCCGTTTCCACTGGCAACGGAACCACGCCTCTATTTCGCTTTGATGTTTCAACAGGTGTTCTTCTATATGTTCCAACGGGCCGTTCAAGGCCGTTGTCAGGTGCGGCACGGGCAGGGGGTATTGGATGGTCATGGGGCTCCGGAAATCGAAACATTCTTGACGGGCAGGGACTTCAATATACTACAACCGAGTGAGACAATCGACGAGAAGGCCGCGTTCCCAACCCCTCGATAATGCTCGAAATCCAAGCGCGAAAGGTGACAAGAACAGCCGAAATCGCCGATAATGCGCGGCCATCGGGTCTCACTTTCGCCATCCAGGCATTCATCTCAAAAAACGAGGTCACACCATGCGCCCAAGCGGCAGAGCCCCCGACGAACTGCGTCGGGTCGAAATCACACGCCACTACACCAAGCATGCGGAAGGATCCGTTTTGATCAGCTTCGGGGATACCCGCGTCCTCTGCACGGCGAGCGTCGAACCCCGCGTACCCCAATTCCTCAAGGGCAGCGGCAAGGGTTGGGTCACGGCCGAATACGGCATGCTGCCGCGTTCGACAGGCAGCCGCATGCCGCGTGAGGCGGCCCGGGGCCGCCAAGGCGGCCGCACGTTGGAAATCCAGCGCCTGATCGGACGCGCCCTGCGCGCGACCGTCAATCTCGAAGCGCTCGGCGAGAATTGCATCACTATAGATTGCGACGTGCTTCAAGCCGACGGGGGCACACGTACGGCGGCGATCACGGGCAGTTTCGTCGCCCTCTACGACGCCCTCTCGGTCATGAAGAAGCGCCGCCAGATCAGCAAACACCCGATCCACGGCCATGTCGCCGCCGTCTCGGTCGGCATCTATCAGGGGCAACCCGTACTCGATCTGGATTACAACGAGGACTCCGAGGCCGAGACCGACATGAACGTGGTTATGAATGAAGCCGGTGCCTATATCGAGATCCAAGGCACCGCGGAAGGCCATGCGTTCCGCGGCGACGAGCTGCAAACCATGCTGGGCCTGGCCGACCAGGGCATCCGTCAACTCATCGACCTCCAGCGCGAGGTGCTTGATGTCTGATCCGATGCGCCATATCGTGCTCGCAACCGGCAACCTCGGCAAGGTCGCGGAGATACAGGCCATCGTCTCCGACCAGGGCATATGCATGCATCCCCAGACCGAATTCGGCATCGAATCCGCCGACGAAACGGGCCTGAGTTTCATCGAGAACGCACTGATCAAGGCGCGGCACGCGGCGCGCCAAAGCGGCCTGCCGGCCATCGCCGACGACTCCGGCCTTTGCGTGGACACACTCAACGGGGCGCCCGGCATCTACTCCTCCCGCTACGCGGGACCGGACGCGAACGACGAGACCAACTTAAAGCGCTTGCTGGAGGCCCTGAAGGGTGTTCCGGACGAGGATCGCGGGGCGCGTTTCATTTGCGCGATGGTCTTCATCTCTCACGCGGAGGATCCGATCCCCATGATCGCGCTAGGCCAATGGCGAGGCTGGATCACGCACGAACCTAAAGGCAGCAACGGTTTCGGTTATGATCCGATCTTCACGCTGGAGAACCGGCGCTGCACCTCGGCGGAACTGCCGCCCGAGGAGAAGAACCGGTTGAGCCACCGCGGACAGGCCCTGATCAAGCTGCTCGAGATGCTCCAGCAGGATCCGGTATTTGGCAAACAGGCCTGATTTAGGCTAAGTTATCCGTCTGCACTTCCCCCAGGAGGATCACCGTCATGCGTCGAATTCTCTTCACCCTGATTTTTACCCTGGCCGCGTTTGCGTTCAGCACCCCGCTCTTCGCCTGTGAGGCGGCTGGCGCCAACACGCATGTCGGCAACATCGTCTCCGTCAATCCCAAGACGCGCACGCTGACGATCATGGACATGGCGACCCAGGCGCCGATCCAATTCGCCCTCAATGACGCCCTGATGATCAAGGTCAACGGCCTCAGCGGACAGGTTGTCGTGCGTTACAGCGGCGAAGAGCAAGGCAAACTCATCGCCACCCAGATCCTGCAGTAGTCTTGGCGCTTTCGGGGTCCGGGCCGCCGGGTAGCAACGAGCGGCCCATCATCTTCCGTCCGAATACGGCATTGGACGGGACAGGCGTTTTTGCGTTCTCCTCCTTGCCGCCGTTGTCGCTTTATATCCATATTCCCTGGTGCATTCGCAAGTGCCCTTACTGTGATTTCAATTCGCACGAAACGGGGCGCGGCATCCCGGATGTCGCCGCTTATACGGATGCGCTGCTCACTGACCTCGAGCAGGAACTGTCTTCGGTTTGGGGACGCACGATCGAAAGCATTTTCATCGGCGGCGGCACGCCGAGCCTTTTTTCTCCCGAGGCCATCGACAACCTGCTGAGCCAGATGCGCGCCCGATTGCCGTTGCGGCCGGGGCTCGAGA
The DNA here is from genome assembly GCA_016124415.1 of Gammaproteobacteria bacterium. Lineage (GTDB taxonomy): Bacteria > Pseudomonadota > Gammaproteobacteria > SZUA-140 > SZUA-140 > RI-283. The sequence continues at coordinate 27,824 of WGNS01000056.1, forward strand.
TCACGATGGAGGCCAATCCGGGGACCTTCGAGCGCGGACGCTTTACGGCCTATCGCGAGGCGGGGGTAACCCGACTGTCGATCGGCGTGCAAAGTTTCAATGCCCGCCATCTCGAGCGTATTGGCCGGATCCATGGACCCAAGGAAGCCCTCATGGCGTGCGAAGAGGCGGCCGAAGCGGGATTTTCCGGGTGGAATATCGATCTCATGTTCGGCCTGCCGAGCCAGAGTCTCGAGACCGCGGCAGCGGATCTGGAAAAAGCCATCGCACTCGGACCGAGCCATATCTCGTACTACCAATTGACCGTGGAACCGAACACCGCCTTTCATCACGAGCAACCCGTCCTGCCCGATGACGACGCGGTTTGGCGCATACAGGAGCAGGGCCAGACGCTGCTTCGCGAGGCGGGTTACGAACAATACGAAGTCTCGGCCTATGCCAGGCCGGACCAACGTTGCAGGCACAATCTGAACTATTGGGGGTTCGGCGACTATATCGGCATTGGGGCCGGCGCCCACGGCAAAATCACGCTGGCCAGCGAACAGCGCATCCGGCGCTACTCCAAGCAACGCCATCCCGAGACCTATATGCGCACGGCCGGCACCAATGAATGTCTGGTCAATCCGAATTATCCGAGTGCTGCGGACACGATTTTTGAATTCATGCTGAACGCCTTCCGGCTCAACGAGGGATTTACCTGGGAGCGGTTCAGAACCCGTACCGGCCTGTTCACCGCGCACACGGTAGAAGACACGCTCAGGGAGGCTCAGATGCGCGGCTTGGTCGATCTGGAAGGAGAAGCGGTGAGGGCCTCGGCACTCGGCCGCAACCATCTGAACGAGCTGTTGCTACTGTTCCTACCCGACGCCGATCCCGACACTTGAAGAGTCGTCAGCGAGTCCTAAAAGTACATGGTGAGGCGTAACGCAAAGCGGAACCCCTCGAAACGCAATCTGATCGGGCGGTAGTTGTTCAGGCGCGTCGTGGTATCGCGCGTGTCTTCAGGCGTCGCACTGGGATTCAGGTAACCCAAGGTGCCGTTGCCAAGCTTCACTGCGGGAAGGCCCGTGATATCGGCCTGATCGTTGTCGGCGAGGTCATTCGTATATTTGACGTCCTTAAGCTCAAAATCCCGATCGCCGAGCAAATAACCGCCCTCAAACCCAAAGGAAAGCCAGTCGGTCAACATCCATTCCGCACCGCCGCCGAGCTGAGCCATAAACACCGCCGCTGTCTGCGCCTGAACGACGAGGTCCCTTCGTACGCCTAGCAGATCCTTGATCGGCGTGGACGCGAAACGAAATACATAGTCCTCGCGATAGTCCACGTCGAAAACTTCGTGCAGGGAGAGCCGGCTGTATAATCTGAGTTTGCCTTCGGTCCTGAAATCGTGACGCCAACCGAACGTGTATTCGGTATAGGAGATACGGCCTCGCCGCTCGCTGTCGACGATGTTTCTGACAAAGTACTGCTGCAACGGCAAGTTCCCTTGAGTCACATTCAGCGCCGTCTTTTCCCACGACCCCAAACCGAAAATCAGTGCATTCTCGGGCGTAGCGTGCCAGGCAAATTCGAACGCGCCGTAGGCGCCGATCTTGACCGGTTCGATACGGTTGCTATAGACGAACGGAATGATCTCGCTCTTGTTCGTATCGACGACCTGAGAATCCCCTGAAGTGGTGTTGCCGCCCTCGCGGATCAGTACGGTGGCGTCGCCGAGCAAATTGGATTGAAAGAGGCCGTCGTCCAGCGCGGAAAGCTGCGGAAGATGGCCGCCGAAAACCAGCGAAAATCCCCAGTAGGGCTCATCGTCTTCCGCCGCGAAGGTAAGCGAAGGCGCGGCAAGCAGCAATGCGAGCGCGCAGACGCGCAGACGCCGCCCGGCGAACCGGACGCAGCGCCCGGGGTGAAATGCCGCTTTCGCCTTCGATGATTTCAAGAGACCGCCCGCTCCATTACGACGCCGAACCGGCCTCCTTACCCTGGAAACGCCCCATGGCCCGGAAGTGCGGCTTGAAGGTCGCCAGCGTCAGCGGTAATACCAACAGGGCCGCCGCACAGGACGCCACCATATAGGCGGCAACGAAATAGCCCAGCTTGATATTCGGCGGGAACTGCGAGAGTCCCAGGATCAGGAAACCGGCCGTAACGACCGCCGCGTTGAAGATGATCGGCTTACCGACACCCCGCACTGCCGACAACGTGGCCTTGTCGGCGTCCGCCTTGCGCTCTCGATCGTAAGCGTAACGGTAGACGAAGTGGACGGCGTAGTCGACACCGACACCGATCGCCACGCCCGCCGCCAACACGGTCGAAACGTCAAGCGGAATACCGAGCCAACCGGCGCCGCCGGCGACCCAGATCGTCGTCAACGCCACGGGAAGAACGGTAAACAGCGCCGCCACGGGTGAACGGAAGAGCAACATCGCGACCAGGAAGATACCGATCTTGGACAACATGATCGCCATGATCTGGCTCTTGATCAGGAGATCGGCCCAGATATAGGCGTTGTTGGCCGAACCCGCGAAGTTGACCGTGACGCCTGTGCCCGCGAACTCCTTCTTTGCGAAGGCGCGGACGTCGTCGATCAGGGCCATCAGACGTTGCGTATGATCGGTCCTGATGTCGATGGTGATGTTGGCGCGCTGGTCGTTGTAGTCGATGACCGAATTCAGCAATTCAGGGCGCCCTGACAACGACAGCAGATAGAAGTAGGCGCCGACCTCTTCGGCACTATCGGGCAATACATCGTACTTGGGATCGTCCGCGTGAAAGGTCTTGTTCGTGCTCTTTAGATAATCCACGATCGAGAGCGATCCGCCGACGTCCTGCTTGGACTCCATAAAGTCCTGCATGCGTTCGATCTTTTTCAGAATGACCGGTGACTTGAGGCCGCCCTCCTGCTGGCTGTCCAGGATCACGTTGAGGAAGACCGTACCGTTGAATTTCTCGTTGAGCACGGTATTCGACCGCTCGACCTCGCTACCCTTTTTGAAGTCGCTGATCCAGCTGGAATCCACGTAGAGACGGCTGCCCCCGAAACCGAGGAACACCGTCACGAGCGTTATGACGACCGCGGAAATCGCGCGGCGCTCCATGAGTGCGCGCGCGAGCCCGGTCAGCGCTCGCGTGATCAATCCGGCCTCCGAGTGCACGCGCATTGAACGCTTCCGTTGCAGGTAGGAGCTGACATGCGGCTTGAGCAGGGTCAGTGCGGCAGGCATCAACAGGACGGACACGAGCCAGCAGAACAGGATGCCGAGCGCGGTGAAAACACCGAAGATTCGGAACGGGGGCATCTCCGCCCACCAGAGCGACAGAAAACCTGCACCGGTGGTCAAGGTGGTCACTAGCAGCGGGACGCTGAGCTTCGTCATGAGCTGGGCGACGATGACGCGGTTGTCCTTGTATTTGCCATCGATGACGATGTCCTCGTAATGGCTCAGGATATGCAACGCGTCACCGATACCGACCGCAACCAGGATTACCGGAAGCATGGTCGAGATCGTATACAGCGGGACGCCCAAGGCCGCCATCAAACCCATCGTCCAGGTGATAGAGATTGCGACCACGAACAAGGGCAACATCACACCACGCAAATTGCGGAACAGGAAGAACAGAACCACGACGACCGTTACGGTCAGCAGCGGAATCATGAGCTTGGTGTCCTTGAGCGCGTACTGGCCCGAGGTTACCTCAATGACCGGACGACCCGCCATGTAGAAAAAGTCGCCGTTGCCGGCGGGACGGTCACTGATCGGACTGTCTCCCCACCACTGCTGACCGCCGCCGGAGGACCAACCCTTTCCGTCTTTGTCGGACTTATCGGCCTTATCAGCCTTCTTGTCACCATCGGCGTCGGACTTGGCGTCCGAGGCGTTCTTGCCCTGGGTCCACTGATTGCCCTTCCAGTCACCTCCGCCGTTGGCGTTGCCCCACTTGTTGCCGGGCCAGGCGCCGCCTGCACCACCGCTTCCCTGTGCAAGTTCGCCGGAAAGGATCCCCTTAATCTGGAAATAGGACTGGTAGCGATTGGCAATGCCCTCCTTGATCTTCGCACGGATCATCGTCGCCTTGCCGTCCGGCGACACCAGGTTGCCGACGAACAGATCGGGGTGCGAATAGATACGGTTCTTGAGCGCCTCCATCGCGACCGCGTCGGCCGGCACCGAGGGCATGAGCGGCACGTTATTGATCGCGTCGTCGGTACCGCTGAAAATCGTCGCCGTCGCCAGGGAGTCCACGTCCAGTTCACGATGAGCCTGCACGCCGGGCAGTTTTGCGATCTTGCTCGTGATCCGCTCGACGCGTTCCAGCGTCTCCTTGTTGAAGATGCCTTTGTCGTTGACGATCGCAATGATGATGGCGTCACGCGCCCCAAAGACATCCGCGACGTAGGCGTCATACTTGATGGCGGGGTGATCCTTGGGGAAATAAACGCGGGCGTCGGTTTCCCACTTGAGGCCGCCAAATTGCGACAGGGCGGCAACCGTCAAACCGGCCACGATGGCGAGCGTTACCGCAGGAAACCGAATCGGCAGGTTATGAAACCATTTCAACATGTTCTACCCCTTGAGTAGCAATCACGCAGACAATCAAAAAACGCGCTTTTCAACCGTCTGCCGGTTAACAAACATAGACAGGCATAGTCTGTATCGATTCCAGCGGGCCATCTCTACACCCCCCGTTTCACAGCATAAGCCGTCCTATACGTCCCTGCGGCCGAACGTCCTGGTTATAATCTTCGTGCCCGGCCAGCCTCATCCCTCACAAACCTAAGATCTCAGACGCTTATCATGGGCACCGATCCATTCTCATCACGTACAGGGTCCCACCAACCGCTTGCGCCGCTCGCGTATCCCTATCGGACCATGATTCATCGTTATCCGTTTCATCCGAACTGCAAAGGTCACCTTCATCTTAGAACGTATATTTGAACTCCAGGAACAAGCGGTCGTTGTCGCGAAAATTCCCGATGAACTGGAAGTGCTGGTCGATCGCCACGATATCCGTCGCTCTACCGGCTCGCGCCGCCACACCGAGCTGCGAACGCTGACCGTAAAAGAGATCAAATCCCGCCGAAACCTGGAAATGCCCCGTAACGTCGAAGGTCACCTTCGGCTTCAGATAAACCTCTTTCTGGTTGAACAGGATAATCGCCAACAGTGTGAATACGGCATTGTCCTCCGGCATCGGGTGCCGAACGAACAGATTGAAACTCGTATCGAACTCGTCCTGAATCAGCGCATTGTCATAGTTCAGGATGATCCACTGCATGATGCCCGGGGAGAAATCGGTTTTCCACAGATTGAAATCCAACCCCAGTCCCCAGCGAATGTGATCCCGTCTGAGTTCGCCCAGGTTATCGATATAGCCATCGTGGTCACGGTCAACGATACCCAGACCGAAGAACTTGTCCTTGACGTAGGCGAATTCGCCTTTGATCACCTGCCCGAAGAACGGACGCTGGAACGTGCTGCCCAAGATATGGATGCGCGTATATCGGGGCGTGAACGGATTGATGCCGGTCGTATCCGGCTGATCGATCAGGATATGGCGGAACACCACGGGGAAGTCGTCCCAGGTGTAGAAATAACTAAAGGTCAGGTCGGTGTCGAAGATCGTCTTCTGGACCCTGAATCCCCATTCGCTGTTCTCCAGCTTGTAGTTCTGAGGGTATGTCGTACCCGGCACCGTTTGCAGCAGTTCCCACTCGGAACCCGAAGGTGCAGGCTTGTGGAACTTGAGCTCGGGGATGAAAATCATCTCGTAGTTGGTGGACTCCCCGTAATAATCGAGCTTCGCGGACCATAGAGGAATACGATAGTCGATCAAATCCGGCAGAATCAGCTCACGAAAGTCCATCGGATTGATTTCATCGACGATGCGAACTCCGGTCAGCACACCCCAGACGATGAATTGCTTGCCGAAGCGCATGTCGTAGTTATCGCCGAGCACGTCGAGGTAGAGCTCACGGAACGTCGCGACCGAGGAATCCTTTTCCTCTTGCAGCCCTTCGACGAAGTTGAGTGGCTGCAAATCCTCTCGCTCCGCTCTTGCGGTAATCGTGTCGTAGTCATAGAACTGATAGACGCTGTCTACATAGGCCCATGCACTGGCGCCGATTTCGAAGGTATCGTTGATCGCGTATCGCCCCTTCAGATAGACGATGTTGCGCATCTTTGTAAACGATCGCGGCTCCTTGAAACGATAAGCCGTCTCGTTCTTCAGGTATCCGCTCAGATTGACGGTTTCACCGAAATCCTGAAGCTTCGTCAGGCCGTCCTCCCAAATCGAAGGCAAGGTCGAGTCCTCCTCCACACCACCCGGGTTCGGTACCAACGTTTCGTTTTGCCAGATCGATGAGGAAGTACTGGGCGCAATCTGAGCCGTGCCCAGCGAGCTCGATGGTATCGACTTGGGCGTGATCGTGCCGTTGAGCCAGATCGAGGATACGGCCTCGATTCCAATCGCCTTGATCGCTCTGCTCACCGGGGCCGGCAATTCGCCGGCGGAAGCAGGCAGAATCGTGCCGTTGCTCCAGATCGACGTTGACGGTTTCACCTCCGAGACCGGCGCGCGGTATTTCGCGACAGCCACCGGACCCAAGGGGGGCGGCGAGAATTTGGGCGTGATCGTGCCGTCGTCCCAGATCGACCTCGACGGCCTCGGATTCAGCGCCCTGCGAGTCGCGCCCGGTGGTGAGGGTTTGGGAACGATCGTGCCGTCGCCCCAGATCGACGTCGGCGTCCTCGGACTCAGCGCCCTGCGGGTCGCGCCCGGTAAACCGGGCTTGGGAACGATCGTGCCATCGCCCCAGATCGACGTCGGCGTCGGCGTCCTCGGACGCAGTGCCCTGCGGGTCGCACCCGGTAGGCCGGGCTTGGGAGCGATCGTGCCGTTGCCCCAGATCGACGTCGGGGACTTGGTCCCAAACGCCCCGGCCCCCGGACCCAATGGTTCGTGCGTGGGAACGATCGTGCCGTCGCTCCAAATCGAGGACGCGCGCGCGGACGGGAGCTGAGGAGAAGCGCAAAACAACAGGGCGACGATCGCGCCGATAAACGATAAAGAGTACCTATAAACGGGATGGTGCCGATGTGAGGAGCGCAAGTTACCCACTAACCTTGTAGAATGCCAAGAGAGATTCGCGGTACATGGCCTATATATCCGCAGCGTGACAGTATACCTGAAGTCACTTAGTGGTGACTTAACCTGGGCTCCGGAACGTTCCTGTCGCCCCTCTGGACGAGGCCGCTATCACTACGGCCTTCGACATGTAGGCGCTGGCTCCAAGCACGACACCCGACCTTCAACACTGCTGTTTCACGGACGAGACAAGCAACGACGAAAAAGAAAAGGTCGGCACGGCAGGACGAAAAATAAACACAAGAACACTCCTTGTTTCTTGTGTCTTTTACCTTGTATCTCGCGTCTAAGACCATCGACGGTATCGGAGCTCGCGACTCACGCTCGCTCCGACCTACCCGTCAATTCGACGCCTTAGCGTACACCCCGCTTCATCGTCCGTTCGGTGAACAAGCGTTGCGTCAGGCCTACGTTGATCTCGACATCGCGAATCTCAAAAACAGACGTATGGCCGGATTGCAGATTGTCGATGGTCGCCTGATCCCACACCCAAGCGTCGTCGACCTTCTGCCACGTCATTTTCTGCACCTTGAGCAGCGCACCGTGGGTGTCGTAGTACTCAATGCGGGTTTTATTGCAGTCCTTCCAATCCGGAGCGGCCTGATACCAGGACACTTCCTTGCTGTAGAGCGGACTATCGCCGGAAGGAATCGTCTCAATGACATAATAGGTCTTACCGTCTGCTTGCTCCTCCCGCAACAGGCTATGCTTGTCGTCCTGGGGCAGATGCGTCTCGATATCATAGTAAGTCATCTCCGATCCCAAGAAGCTGTCGCCGGGATCGCGTACCGATACTCTGCGAATCGTCTTCAGGCTGGGGAGGTATAACCATTGTTCGGCGCTACGGTGGAGCTGAGGCATATAGTTCCAACGCATGAATGCCGTGCCCTTCGCATCCAGAGGGAACTCCGTGAACAGCACCATCTTATCGAGAATGTCGTCTTCGCCTTTATTGTCGATCCAATACCTGCGATAGACACGACGTTTTTCGTTACCTTCTGCGTCGCGCAGTATGACCGTCATCCGACTACGTTGGTCGTTTCCGAGCGGGGTATCGATATCGCAACGTTGAATGATCTCTTCGGCGGAAGGCGCGGCAGCCGCTTGGCCACCTGCAGCCAGCAACGGGGCAAAAAACGCTGCCAGCATCGCAATGCCGGTAAA
>WGNS01000034.1 GCA_016124415.1 Gammaproteobacteria bacterium
AGGAAAAAAGAGATCTCCCGTTTCAAACGCTTTGTGTCACGCTTCATGAGCACGCCAAACGGATCGAACCAAGCGGGATATCTTCAGGAGGACACCCATGTTTAAACAAATCGCCGGCTCCCTCGGTTCCATCTTCGCCAGCCTCTGTTGTCTGGGATTCGCGCCACTGCTGGCCGCACTTTCAGCCGCCGGTTTGGGTTTCGCCATCAGTGACGCCGTGCTGATCCCCTTGCTCACCGTGTTTCTCGGCATCACCCTGTGGGGCCTGCACGGCTCCCGCCGGCGGCACGGCAACAATGCGCCCTTTTACCTGGGAGCCGCGGGCGCCGTGGCGGCCCTGGCGGGCGTGTTCGTCTTCATACCCATTCACGTCATCGGCCTGCTCGCCCTGGTGGGCGCGTCGGCCTGGGATATTGTACTGGTGCGTAAAAATCACACCGCTTGTGGAACCACAAGCCTGTAATCAAGGAGGACGAAACATGAAAAAACCCCTGATGGCCTTATTCACCGCGGCACTGCTGGCACTGGCATCGGGCGGACTGTATGCCGCCGAGGGCAAGACCATGCTCTTTCACCTCAAGACCAGCCTCAAGCATGACGACGCTCAGATCTGTGTGTCCTATAACGAAATCTGGGCGGCGCTGGAGGAAGGCTTGGTGGTTAAGGTCCTGGTGGATGCCGACGCCATCAACACCTTCAAGGTCGGCTGGCGCGGCAAGGACGATATCGAAGACTACAAGATCCCGCAGAACCTGCGCCGGGCGCTGGCGAAACAGTTCACAGACGATAAACTTGATGCCGTACCGAAGACCTACGGCGAGTTTCTGAACATGCTCCACGACAAGGGAGCAGAGTTTTACGTCAACAGTTCGTTTCTGGTGGTGGCCAAGATCGAAGACCGACTCGGCACGGTGGAGAACCTGTCGACGAAATTCTTCAAGCCCATCGGGCTGAAAGAGATGCTGCGCCTGCGGCTGGGCGCGGACTACTACATGGTGTATTGAATAGCAGCTTGTTTTTCCACGATCGCCGTCAGTGATGAGTATGGACATGCACATCCACGGGGCAGCACTGCCCATATGGCACTACCCCGCCGCGGCGCTCATACCAGTGTGGGGTCGAATTGACGACGCGTACCGCGGCAAGCATCACCGGTACCTCGATCAGCACGCCGACGACGGTGGCCAGTGCCGCGCCCGACTCGAAACCGAACAACGCGATGACGGTGGCCACGGCCAGTTCAAAGAAATTGCTGGCGCCGATCAAGGCCGAGGGACCGGCCACACAGTGCGGGGAACGCACCGCGCGGTTGAGCAAGTAAGCCAGAGCGGCATTCAGAAACACCTGCAACAGAATGGGCACGGCCAGCAACAGGATGATCAGCGGCTCGGCGATGATCTGTTCACCCTGAAAGCCGAACAACAGCACCAGGGTGGCCAACAGCGCCACCAGGGAGACCGGGCCGAGTCGTTTCACGACCTTCGCGAGCCGCGCATAGCCGTGCTCATGCCTCAAAATCCGCCGGCGCCAGACCGTGGCGATGATCAGCGGCACTACGATGTAGAGCAGCACCGACAGCAGCAGGGTGACCCATGGCACCGTAATGGCGGACAGCCCCAGCAGCAAACCGACGATGGGCGCAAAGGCGAACACCATGATGACATCGTTGAGCGCCACCTGGGACAGCGTGAAGTGGGGCTCGCCGCGCATCAGGTGGCTCCAGACAAACACCATGGCGGTACAGGGGGCGGCGGCGAGGATGATCAGACCGGCGATGTAGGAATCGATCTGTTCCGCCGGCAGCAGGTCACGGAATAACATGCCGACAAACAACCAGCCCAGCAGGGCCATGGAAAAGGGCTTGACACCCCAGTTGACCAGCAGCGTGACGCCCACGCCGCGCCAGTGCTGGCGCACACCCTTCAGCGCCTTGAGGTCAATTTTGAGCAGCATGGGGATGATCATCAGCCACACCAGCACGGCCACCGGCAGATTGATGTGGGCGACCTCGATGCCGCCCAGAAAATGAAAGGCAGCGGGAAAAAGGTTGCCCAGACCAATGCCGGCCAGAATACAGAGAAAGACCCACAGAGTCAGGTAACGTTCGAACAGGTTCAGGGGCGTGGTAGATGATTTCTCTTTTGTACTCATGATGCTCGCATAGCTTCCTGTTTCAGATTCTCGATCAAGGTCTCGACCCGCCGCCGGATATCATCACGGCTGGCGCGGAACACGGCCATGATGTCTTCCTCGCTGCCTTCCGCCCTGGCCGGATCCTCCAGGGGCCAGTGCACCTTGTGAATGCCCGGGGGAAGAACCGGACAATGCTCGTCGGCGTGGCCGCAGACGGTGACCAACATGTCCACGCCCTCCAGCATCGCCGCTGTCAGCCGGGTGGATTCCTGGCTGGAAATATCCACGCCCGCCTCCTGCATTACCGCGATGGCACGCGGATTCTTGCCATGGGCCTCGATGCCCGCTGATTGCACCTCCAGCCACTCTTCGCTCAGGGCGCGCGCCCAGCCCTCGGCCATCTGCGAGCGGCAGGAATTGCCAGTGCAGAGAAATAACAGTTTCATGGTGCTTCCTTAGATTTGATGTTCGTTGGGTCAGGCGCAGCAGGCCGCGCCGGGCCGGTTGGGCATATCTTTCAGCGCGACGCGGTCATCACTGAAGGGCGGTTGTGACACGACACCCTCGGCCGTCAGCATCAACACTTGTCGTGCCCAGCCAGGCAATTCCGGATGAAGCTGGTAATAGATCCACTGTCCTTGACGGCGATCGCTCACAATACCGGCATCGCGCAGCAACGCCAGGTGACGGGAGACCTTGGGCTGGATCACATCCAGAGCATGCATCATCTCGCAGACACACAACTCGCCCTCGGACTGCATCAACAACAGGCAACGCAGGCGAGTCTCGTCGGACAGGAGGCGGAAAAATTCGTTGGCCGGGATGTTCATGCCGATAAATATACACTAATACATATATATGGTCTAGCGTATATTAAAAAAATGCTTGACCTGGAGTCGGCTCCAGGGTGCACGCTGCATCTAACATAAGAAAGTTTCCAAATAAAGAGCGGACAGCCATTCACCCCAACAGCCTGTTGCATGACCACTCTGATCTTACTGAATTCCGCTTCTCCAACATCCGTTACTCACGCCGAAGCGTGTGTGGATGAATCGATTATCACGGTGATCTCCTGGATCGCTTTAACAGGTCAGTGAGGCCCATGACTCGGAAGTGAACTGTGAAGCAGGCGGCATTGCCAGACTTCAGGGTTCTCGGGGAGCCATTCCCCGTTCATATGCGGAAGTCAATGAAAAGATGGGCGTTTTGCATATAACTGGGGCCTGAAGGATTACAGAAAGACGATTACCGGCCAAGCGCCAAAAAATGGACCAAGACCTGAAAGGGGCTTGGAATGGAAGGGGGCTGTAATGGAAAGGCCCTATCCGAAAGGGCTGGAGGCACAAAGGGCTCTCTCTCCCTGCCACAACGATTCTGAGTCTTCAGACTGCCCCTGAAAATGTTTATCGGCGGAAACTAATTTATCGTAGTCATTGGCGCACCCAGCCTGCTACAACCCGGCAGATGTTCTGCCTGCAGCGTAAATCGAACCCACCTCACCCGGCGTGCTTGCCCGTCAAGCTACCGCTGGACCTGCTCGGTCAGCATTCCCGGACAGTGCGGAATATCCAGCAATTGGCGGGGATACCGCCACTCCACTGGCGCACCTTTTATCTGGACGCGCTGCTGTCCTACGCCAACTACGTCCAGCTCCTTCCCGCCTCGGAGGCCCATCACCATGCCGGCGCAGGGGGCTTGCTGACTCATGGACTCGAGGTGGCGCTTCATGCCCTGCGCCTGCGCCGGGCGCATTTGTTGCCTCAGGGCGCGGACACCGAAGAGATCGTCGCCAAACGGGAAGTGTGGACCTATGCGGTGTTCAGCGCCGCACTCCTGCATGACATCGGTAAGCCGCTGATGGATCTGGAGATCATCCGCTATGATCATAGCGGATGCGATATAGGACCCTGGGACGCGCTCACTTCCCCGCTATCACCGAATACCTGGTACCGCATCCGCTTCCGTCGCAACCGTGAGCACCGTCTGCATGAACGGGTAGCACCCCTGTTATCCCGGCTCATTTTACCGCAGCGCGCCCTGGCTTGGCTCAGCACCGATCGCCGCCTTTTGGCCACCTGGCTGGCGACGGTCGGTGGATCATTCGAAGATGCCGGCATTCTGGGCGAGATTGTCCAGCAGGCCGATGGGATCTCCGTGGCGGGGAACCTGGGGGCTACCGGGGGAGCCGTCGGGGAAACGGCCCGGTTACCCGGCACCCGCCAGCCGCTGCACGAGCGTCTGCTCACCGGGCTGCGCTTCCTGCTGAGGGAAAACAAGCTCCCCCTCAACCGCAATGGCGCGGCGGGCTGGTTCGACGGTGAGCGCTTGTGGCTGGTGAGCAAGCGCGGTATCGATACGCTACGCGAGCATCTCACTCAGGAAGGCCACACCGGAATCCCTTCCCGCAATGACCGCATCTTCGACGAGCTTCAGGAAAACGGCGTCCTGATCCCCAATGGGGATCGTTCCATCTGGAAAGCGACGGTGAGCAGTGACGACTGGTCACATACCCTCACCTTCCTGTGCTTTTCGGCCACGCGCCTCTGGCCTGACCCAGGCTCCCGGCCGGACGTGTTTGCCGGTACGATCACGCCGGTGGAGATCGAAACCGTCGATGAGGAGAATTCGGCAACACCAGCGATATCACAGCCATCAAAAACGGTCTCCGAGTCTCACCCCCCTGACGCAGAAACGCCTGTATCGGGCAGACCGGTAAGGAATGCCCCTTCCGACAGTGGCTTCGACCCCATCGAGTTTTTCTCCCCTCCGCCATCCGATCCATATCAACGAACCAGAGGTGACGATGTGGCTTCCAGCACTCGGAAGACAGCAGAAGGTGATACTGAGACTGGAAACGATCCCGGCCAGGCGTTCCTGGACTGGCTCCATGACGGTCTCAAGCAGAACCGTTTCGAGATCAACTCCACCAGCGCCCGCATCCATTGCGTAGCAGAAGGTCTCCTGCTGGTCAGCCCCGGCATCTTCAAGGATTTCGACCGGGTAAACTGGCAACGGGTACAGAAGCGTTTTCAGAAGCTCAAGATCCACCGCAAGACCGCACAAGGCACCAACATCTACACCTATCAGGTTACCGGCAGGCGCAGCCGGAGCCGTATCAATGGCATCCTCATCGATGACCCCGAACGGCTGTTCGAGGGCGTGATGCTGCCGGAACCCAATCCGCACCTGGCCCTTGCTCAAACAGCGACGAGCAAAGCGGACTGAGCTTGCATGTCGGATGCCTTCGATAATCGCCTGCGGCCCGTCGTCGAATTTTTGCCAGGTGCCGTCTTTATTACAGGCGCGGCCCTGCTGTATGCGGCACCCGCAACCTATTTCCCCATCGTGCCGGGACTGGCGGAAGTCACCGCTTTGGGATTCGCCGGCCTGGGCGGATGGCGTCTGTGGCAGGGCTGGCGCGTATGCCGCTACCAGGGTTATTTGCGGCGGCTGCCCCGCTACGTATTGAATGCCGACGAAGTGCCGGTCTCCTGGCACAAGCTGTTTCTGGGACGCGGCTTTCGCTGGGATCAGCGCCACACCCAGCGACTGGTAGAGTCTCGTCATCCACAGGCACAGCGTTATCTCGAACCGAGAAAACTCTACCAGGCCACCCGGCACATGGAGATCCGCCTGGAACGTTCGCCTTTTTTGTCGTGGCTGCCACGGCTGACGCAACGGGATAGTCGCTGGAATCCGTTGCGCCCACTGCCATCCGTCGGCGGGGCGCCCGCGCTCCACGGTGTCGGTGCCGAGGAAGAGACCGACATCTGGATGGACATCGGTGAGCGGGTCGGCCACAAGCTGGTGCTCGGCACCACCCGGGTGGGCAAGACGCGCCTGCTGGAGATACTGGTCACCCAGGACATCCGGCGCGGTGATGTGGTGATCTGCTTCGACCCCAAGGGCGACATCGATCTGCTGCGCCGGATGCACGCCGAGGCCCGGCGGGCCGGCCGGCTGGACCAGTTTCATATCTTCCACCTGGGGTTTCCCGATAGTTCGGAGCGCTATAACCCGGTGGGGGATTTCGCGCGCATCACGGAGGTGGCGTCGCGCATCGCGACCCAACTCCCTGCCCAGGGCAACAGCGCCGCCTTCCGCGAATTCGCCTGGCGCTTTACCAACGTCGTGGCGCGTGCCCTGGTGGGGCTCGGCCGCCGCCCCGACTATCACACCATCGCCCGCTACGTGACCAATATTGAGCCGCTGCTCACCGACTATTTCCACCTGTGGCTGGACCAGGAAGCGCCGGAGGATTGGAAGCAAGCGGTACAACGGATCGAGGGCAACCTCAACGAGAAAACCCTGCCCATGGCGCTGCGCGGACGTGACTTTCATGCCATCGCCCTCACGCGATACGCCAAAGAACACAATCTCTTCGATCCCGTGGCGGACGGCCTGCGCAGCGCCTTCGAATACGACAAGACCTATTTCGACAAGCTCACCGCCAGCCTGCTGCCTCTGCTGGAAAAACTCACCAGCGGCCGCATCGGCGCTTTGCTCTCTCCCGACTACATAGACGGTGCTGACCTACGCCCCATCCTGGACTGGATGCGGGTCATCCGCGAAAAGGGCATCGTCTACGTCGGGCTGGATGCACTAACCGATGCCGAGGTGGCGGGGGCCGTGGGCAATTCGATGTTCGCGGATCTGACCTCCGTCGCGGGCCAGCTCTACAAACACGGCGATACCCAGGGGCTGCCCGTGCTCGAAGGCCATAGCAGTGTGAAAAAGACCATCCACGCCGATGAATTCAATGAGCTCATCGGCAACGAGTTCATCCCGCTGCTCAACAAGGCCGGTGGCGCGGGCTTCCAGGTCACCGCCTACACCCAGACCGCCAGCGACATCGAGGCGGGTATCGGGGATCGCGCCAAGGCGGGACAGATCACCGGCAATCTGAACACGCTCATTATGCTGCGGGTAAAAAACGAGATCACCGCCCGCACCCTGACCGATCAGCTCCCCAAGGCGCGTGTCTACACCAAGCTCGCCGCCTCCCAGGTCACCGATAACAACGACCCCGGCACCAGCACCGATTTCACCACCCGCAACGAGGATCGTCTCACCGAAACGGAGATGGATATGCTCACGCCGGCCGACCTGGTGCAGCTGCCCAAGGGCCAGGCCTTCGCGCTGCTGGAAGGCGGTCAGCTCTACAAGCTGCAACTGCCCCTGCCCGGCAGCGATCCATTGCTACCGAAGGACATGGAAGCCATCCGCCGGGAACGGCTCGCCTTCTATGGCATCGAGGATGGCTGAGCAACGGCGTCTGACCGGTTTGTTATGGCTGGCCAAATGGTTTGTGCTGTTGACCCTGTTTGTCCTGATCGTGGACCTCTTCTGCGTGTTTGTCCTCTGGTCTCCCAACGGCGCACGCCACCTGGAATCTGTCTTTCAGCAAGAGGTGGCACTACTCGACCTGCAACCCTCCCAGGTGGCTTTTCTGGTCGATGTTACCCAGGCTTTCTATGCGCAGGTATTTGTCTCAACCGGCATCGATGGCACGCTGCGGCAAGCCGCCGATGCCGAGACGCCGGAGTCAGCGCATGACTTCGCCGTCACCCTGTGGCCTGTCCTGGAGACGGCCATGATCGGCCTGAAACTCTTTGCCCTTCGGGTTGGCGTGCTGATATTGACGCTACCCTTCCTGGCGGTGATCACGGCCGTGGCCCTGGCCGACGGCTTTGTCGGCTGGTACCTGCGCCGCACCGGCGGCGAGCGCGAATCCGGTTTCATCTACCATCGCGCCAAACGTGGTCTGGCGTGGTCGTTCCTGCTCCTGTGGATCGTCTATCTGATCCCGCCGGTCCCCATGGACCCCAGGTACCTGCTTCCACCGTTCCTGATCGCATCGGGTATCGCCACCCGGCTACACGTTGCGTTTTTCAAGAAATACCTCTAGCGCACTGCGTCACCTTTTCATCCTTTTAGGCCGTATCCAAGATGGATCCACATGAACAAACCCTTCGAAAAAACCTTTGAAAAGTGGACGGTAGGGGAGAGTTACCTTGGGAGTTAAAACGTCCGGAGACAAATAAGATATATCAAGGTCTGCAGTCGCAGACCCGTATTGTCTCAAGCCGAAAGCAGGAATACTTAAAGAAGATGTGCCGGGAAAAACAACCCTATTCGGTCGAGATCGACCACAAGCCAGATGAGTGACAGCCCCGTACTCCCGCGCTTCATCCGGGCCGGCAAGGCCCCTGCCTACCTGGGGATGAACCGAAATCTTTTCAGAGAACTCGTCGCTCCGGCCCTTACCGTCATCCCCATCGGCCGGCAGGGCAAGGCATATGACCGGCTTGACTTGGACCACTGGGCGGACAATTATAGAGCTGCAATGGGTGTCCCGCCGCAACGAGGAGGGACATCATGTCAACAAAGGCAAGTAAAATGCCGGGGCTCCGTCTCCGCGACGGCATCTGGCACATCGACAAGAGGATCAAAACGCTCCCAGGCGGGAGGCTTCGCGAAAGCACGGGAACGTCTGATCTCAGAGAAGCGGAACGGTACCTGACCAAACGCCTCGAAGAGATTCGACAAGCCAGTGTCTACGGGGTACGCCCAAAGCGCACCTTCGAGCAAGCAGCAATTTTTTATCTCGACTACAACCGCGATAAAAAATCGATCCTTAATGATGCAATGCACCTGGAGCAGGTCATGCCTTTTATAGGCAATCTGTCGCTGGACCAAGTGCATACGGGAACGTTGCAGTCATTTATAAAGGCGAGGCAGGCAAATGGCATCAAATCCAAGAGCATCAACAATGCGCTCGGTGTTGTTCGCCACCTTCTCAACCAAGCCGCATCCGAGTGGCTCGATGAGCATGGCCTGACGTGGCTTCAAATCGCTCCCAAAATAAAGCTCCTGAAGATCCGCGATGCAGCTGAAGCGTATCCTCTGGACTTTGTTGAGCAAAGGCGCCTGTTGATGGCACTGCCGGCTCACCTGGAACGCATGGCGCTCTACAAGGTGAATACGGGAGTCCGTGAACAGGATGTGTGTGGACTGAAGTGGGATTGGGAAGTGAAGGTCCCCGAGCTCGACACCTTTGTGTTTATCGTACCGGGAGATGTGGTCAAGAATGAAGAAAGCAGGCTCATCGTGCATAACTCAGTGGCCCAATCGGTTATCGAAGAAAGCCGACTAAATCGGCCCAGTGATCATACTGATCATTGTGCCGGCCACCGAGGAAATGAATGTGATTGCGCCCGCACCTTCGTCTTTACCTATAAGGGCATCCGTATCGGCAAGATGAACAACACGGGGTGGAAAAGAGCGTGGCGCGCGGCAGGCCTGCCTGTCTGCCCCCAATATAAACGGGGCGTTCACAATCTGAAGCATACCTTCGGCCGTCGGTTACGGGCTGCGGGTGTGCCATACGAAACGCGCCAAGTGTTACTCGGGCACAAGAACGGTGACATCACGACCCACTACTCGGCAGCAGAACTGGAGGAACTGATCGAGGGAGCCGAACGCGTTTGCGGACAGAGTGTCCACAAAACGCCCACACTGACTTTACTCAAAAGAAAAATGGGTTAGAGGAATACCGCTAACCCGTTGATTGTACTACTAAAAAATGGCGCGCCCGGAGAGATTCGAACTCCCGACCGCCTGGTTCGTAGTTAGCAGATTAAATCGTAACTAGCTGTTTTTACTAACACACTCCGGATCGCCCGTTGCCCATTTTGCCCCACAATGCAGGACAATGCATAACCAATCCCCGCAAAAGTCCCGCATAAACCGCTCCCTCATACCCGGACTGGTAGTACCCTGATTCCATCCAGCAACACCCGGGTGGCACGGCAATCATCTTCGTTGTAATCCAAGATCCGCTGCTTGATTTCCAGATCACCGCTGTCGACCCATCTGTGGAACCATTCTATGGATGCCGCGCCTGATGGGTGAGTGTCACGCCAACTGAAGCCCAGGTACTTGGCAAGCGTCTTGATCGAATAGTCCTTTGTGGGCCACTCTGTCTTCGGGAGTACGACATCGAAGTAGAGGTCCACTGCATTGCCCGGATCAAAAAACTGTTCTAACTCCTCTTCGGTACATACGCCAGGATATTTTTCCCGCAGCTTCCGCCATATCGTGCGTTCATACTTGGAGTAGTAATAAACAGAACACTGTCCGGCCTCCTGCAAGTATTGCCACGCCTCTGCAAACGCCCTCTCCTCTTCCTCCGGCGTCGGGGTATCCGTAAAGAAAGCCACGTAGCGTTCACGGTCGTTATCGCCCTCACGCCGTTCGACAAATCCATGCAAATAACAGATATCCCGCATGGGATCGACCTCAATATCGAAGAAGATTTCCAGTGCCGAAGGCGGCAGTTCGACAGGTTCCTTCAAATATGGCGTACCATCAGGATCAACTAATAAACACGCCCGCTGATGCAACTTACCTAATGTCCCCACCCCAATGCCTGGGAAAACAGTCTTACGTCCGGCAATAAAACGCGACGGCTCGCTGGCAGCAAATTCCTGGATGGTCTGAACATGCTCGACCATAGCATCACGCTTCGATCTCCCAAGTTCCGGAATCAGGGTAAGATCGTTGGTTGACTGAAGTTCGTCGAGGCACGCGCTATACCAGTGACACAACTTGCACGTCCCCCCGTAGGCCGGCAACGTCTTCTCAGATCGGGCAATAATCTCGCGCGAGGTAGCCAAATATACTTGGTATTCGTCCCATAGTGTACGAGGATTCCTCACACCTTGAGGTGCGGCCAAATCGTATGTGACCTCCCGACCATTAACGTCCCAGATAAATCCACGGCGACCGGCAGACAGCCCTTTACGCTCCAGGATATCCACATAGAGGGCAAGCTGCATGGCGTAATGCTTCTTCGGTCTACCATCATCCTCAGAACCCACTTCTCCAGCACCGGACTTGATGTCTCCTGGCACGTAGCCATCCCCTTCACGGCGCAACAAATCCGGATCCCCTAGCAAGTCATCAGACTGGATACGACCACTGTAGATCAGTGGTTCACCACGCCGGATCGCCTCTTCAGTCAATCGTTCCTTCTCATCACCTGCGTAGCGAGAAAGATCAACATATGGAATTTCCAGAGCACGAATGACATTGCGCTCGAAGGCGTTCCCTCTCTCCCACAAAAGCTGGATAAAGGGATTAACCTCATCCCGTTTCGAAGTATCGCCAAACAAATCCATAGTGACCCGGTGTGGACAGTGCACCAAGTCATACAGCATGGATCCTGTAATTTGAGCGCCCATTCCATCCCCTTGGTTCCCACATCAGATATAGATTACCCGCAAAACGCATTACCACAAGTTCTTGCCTTTTTCAAGCCAGAAAGAGCCCCACTTCAGGCTGCCTTTCCGCCGTTTTTGCTGCACAACCAATGGCTAGCATAGCTACAGCAACAAGCACTGTGGAGCACAAACGGTGGGCGAACCAATCTCTTCAACCTATGAATATCTTCTGACGCACTATGGGCCGCTGCTGACGCTCAAGCACCTGGCCGAAGTGATGCATACCACACCAAACGGTGTGCGTATGGCCATTGCACGTAAGCGACAGCCTCTGGCCATCGCACTAGCTAATGCGAAACGGCAGTTGGGGCGTCGTGTGTATTTCGAAGCGCGGTTGGTGGCGGAAATCATCGATCAGAGACTCGAGATAAAACGACATCAAAACCCTTCGACCACGGAGAAGAAACGCCCCACTGAAACCGACGTTTCGTTACCCACTCAAGGGCGTTCTTTAACCTGTATATAAATACAACTAATACCAACGCATGAAGTACTGAAAATGCCAGCGCGAATACACAATTTGGCCATTTTTTCCGACAAATCGACATATTTTTCCGCCTTAAGAGCCGATCAAGAAGGCTACCTCACCGATAAGGGAATACCTGCTGTCATTACCTGCAAGGAGGTGTTGTAGCCATGAGTTTTGATTTTTCACAAGTGAATCTTCAGTACTTTATCCAGGCCCGTGATCTCGCCAAACAAGATCCGGAACTCGTTGCAACCATGCTCGGCATACCAGATGAGATGGCCCGTCTGCTGGCTGGTTTGACCCCAAAAGAACTCGCACATGTTTCCCTCATCAAACAACCGTTGCTGCTTCCGCGCCAGGAAGCATGGTGGTGGTCGCGTTTGTTTACCGCCGTACGTGAAGGCCGCGCGGAGGAAATCGAGGCCATTATGGAACACGCTCCGTTGATCACGGTGCCATAGAGGAGAGGACGTGTGAATGAACTCCGTAGTCTGTTCGGCCCTGTTTCTCTCTGTCCCGCCACCGTGTGGTGAGCGGGTCGCCCGCGCCGGCTGCGATGTCGAACTTTGTGGCTATGCCACGAGAATCATGGAGGCCATCCATCTCATTCATCTCGGCGCGCGAGCAGGGCTCGTCTGTCAACTCACCCAACTTGAAAAAACCACGGTAAATCGCCTGTACCGGCAGTACAACGGTGCGCCCTCACCGCCAGGTCAAATGCCCTTCACCGATAACTGGTACAGGGAAAGCGATGGACGCATGCTGCAGGCCACCCTCGTCTGGCGGCTGCACCGGCGACTGTCACAAACGAGGCGAAGCGCTGCTCGCCTCCTGATCGATGTGTTTGAAGCGTACATCCAACTTGTGCGCGAACCATTACTCGATCTGACTCGCACGGTATTCGTACCCCGCCTTGTTGCCATGGAGATATGGCACGAATGCGTGTGCGAGTTCTGTGGCATGACCTATCTGTCTGCAGTGGACAGCAACAGCATCGCCTGTCCCGGCTGCCGGCTCTATCACCGTCACCGGTGCTCCCAGTGCGGTTCGCCGTTGGCACCGCAACCCAAAGGACGCCGGCGTGTGGTCTGTGGCGATTGTGGAAACACCGATAACGGAGGAATCCGGCATTGATCGAGAGAGTAACCCATCGAAATCTCGAACCGGCATGTTCTCCACGTCCCTGGAGGATCCCATGGCCCTGAAAATCACCATCACCAGCACCAAGGGAGGTGTCGGCAAGACGACATTGACCGCTAATCTGGGTGGCCTGCTGACCGATCTCGGGCAGAAGGTATTGCTCGTGGATGCGGATGTGCAACCCACGTTGTCCAGTTACTACCCTCTGGAGCAACAAGCCGAACGCGGCTTGTCCTCGCTGATCACGGAGGGCGTGGTCGAAGGCGTCATCAGCCGCACAACGATCCCGTGTCTGGACCTGATCCTCTCGGATGATCCGGAGGGGATGCTCCAGAACTGGATCCTGCACACTCCGGATGGGCGTGTCCGCCTGAAGCACCTGCTGGCCCGCTTCGACCAGGACTACGACTTCATCCTGCTGGATACGCAAGGCGCTGTCGGGCCGCTACAGGATTCCGCCGTCCTTGCCGCAGATCTCCTGGTCTCCCCGATCCCACCGGAAATCCTCTCGGCACGGGAGTTCGCCCGTGGCACGGTGCAGATGCTGGACAGGCTGCGTCCTATGGCCTTCCTGGGTGCGCCGCTGGGTCCGTTGCGTGGACTCATCTACCGCATGGACCGGACCGTCGACGCGCGCCGCATCGCCCAGGAGTTGTGTCGGGAGGCCTACGGTCCCAGCAGGGGCGCCATCACCATTCTGGACACGGTGATTCCGAACACCGTCGCTTACCGGGAGGCGGCCACCGCGCGGGTGCCGGTGCACCGATGGGAACCCCGACGGCAAGGACCCACACTCAGTGCCCGCGACGCCATGTTGACCCTGGTCTCTGAGCTCTTCCCGCACTTGTCGGACAAGACGCTCGATCACGAAAGCCAACCGGCACAAAAGGAAACACGCTGATGGCAAGGAAGCACCCGACCAGTGAACAGATCCAGTCGATGCTCCGTGAGGGTCACTTCGGCCAAAGCCGCGAACTGCCGCCGGCGGATCCGCTCGACACCACGCAGATGCTGCTGGAGATCGACCGCATCCAGCCCTACGACCGCAATCCCCGCAAGGAACGCAACCCGCTCTACGACGAGATCAAGGCGTCCATTCGCGCCCAGGGCGGGCTCAACAATCCACTGACCATCACCCGCCGGCCGGGGGGTACCTTTTATATAGTCGAATCCGGCGGCAACACCCGCCTGCAGATACTCAAGGAGTTGTGGTCGGAAACCCACGACGAACGTTTTTATCGCATCCACTGCCTGTTCCGGCCCTGGGTCTCCGAATCCCATGTCCTCACCGCCCACCTGATCGAGAACGACACCCGCGGGGCACTTACTTTCATCGACAAGGCCCTGGGCGTTCGGGAACTGCGCGAAGTGCTGGAATCGGAGCAATCGGCGCAGCTCTCCCAACGGCAACTGGCGGAGACGCTGAGGCAACGGGGATACGCGCTGGACCAGAGCATGATCTCCCGGATGGACTACGCCGTGGACGTGTTGCTCCCGCTCATCCCGGAGGCGCTGCGCGCCGGTATGGGGGCGCCGCAGATACGCCGGATCCGGCGCCTCGAATCCGCCTGCCGTCGTTTCTGGAACGACCAGGAAGAGGCACCGGAGCTGTTCGAGGCGCTGTTCAACGAGGCATTGGCCGCCCATGACGGTCCGCATTGGGAACTGGATACGGTGCAGCGGGAGCTGGAAACCCGGATGGCCGAGGCCACGGGCCTTTCTCTCAAACATGTGCGGCTGGAGATCGATGCGCGCCTGGCCAGCAGCGCCAACGAGCAGAACACATTGAGCCCGGCCACGGACACCCGGCCCGAGCCATCCCCAACGGTAGAAGCCACAGGAGAGACACCACCGAGCACTACGACACATGAGGCGCAAACAGCCGGACCTGCGGATCCACCACGCCCGACACTGCCCGGTGAGCCCGATTCGGAATCGGAAAACCCGGAACCAAAAGCACAGCCGTCAACACGCTCCCCCGACAATTTCGCCGGGAACGAAACAGGACAGCCACAGGCACCCCAAAGGGAACGCACCAAGGAGGAACTGCATCAATCTGACGCACCGTCTTACGACGGACCCGGCGATCTGAAGTCGCTACGCAGCCGGGGTTACGTGCTCGCCCTCAAGATCGCCAAACGGCACGACCTGGAAGACTGTATCACGCCTGCCGGCAAACTCGGCATGGGGTTTCTGGTGGATATTCCGCGCGAATCCATCATCCCGGTCGCCGGCCAGAAAGACGCCCTCCACCAACTCTACCGCCAATGGGTGTGGTGGCTCCTGTTGAGCTTTTCCGAGGAGACCGTCCAGCCCGAACGCATGGAGCGGATCCCTGACGACCTACTGCTGCGCAACCTGATCCTGGAGAAGAACGACACCCAGGCCCTGGCGCTGGTCGGTGAACCCGATTGGAAGGCGCTCGGCTACGAATTGCTGAACAACCCATCGGTCCCGCAGGCCACCATCGATGACCTGCTGGCCCTGGCGCAGACCTGCCGCCGTATCCGGCAACTGATGGATGACGACGGCGGACTGGCCCTGTGGCAGACCGACGGGTAACGGTGCCGGAAGCGAGGTGGACGATGCCGAAGACGACACACGCAGAGCTGGTATTCCACACCCTGCGCTACGTCACGGAAACCCTGGCCGAAGGGGACATCCACTCGGTGCTGGACCTGGGTTTTCGGCTGGACCAGATTGCCCGCCTGGAGCGGTTCACCCTGCGCGATCTCTATCACATCAGCCAGGTACGCACGCACTTCATGGACATCTCCGTGGACCCCGCCTGCTTCGACCGGGTACTGGACCACATGGAACGCAACAAACGTCACGATGCGCTGCAGAACGAACTCATCCGCCTGCGCGCACCGCTCGCCATGATGCGGGCCTTCTTCGGCATGACCAACGCCGAATACGCCGCACGCCGCAAGCTGCTCGGCATGACGGGCACCGGCATCGGGCGACCGCCCGCACCGTCCGAAGACGACGAGCAGCGCGTCTGGAAGGCCTGGCAGGCCAACGCCCACCATCCTGTGGAAGCGCGTTACCTGCATGTTGGTCAGACGACCGGCGTGCCCTTGAACACCGTCTGGGCATTGATCCGATCCTGGGAAGCCAACGGGCTGCTGCCGGCGAAGCAATCGGACGATGACAACAAGGTCGTTCGGCTCAAGACCAACGAACAATGAGCCTGTGGGGAACTGAGTGGAGCGCGATACCGGAAAGATCAGACCCGAAACACATGCCCTGGATGCCTTCATCCAGGCGACCGTGGAACGGCTCCTGACCACCGAGACCCGCAGCGCCGCTCCAGCCGACGGCCTGTTGTTCCTCGGCAACTGGCACGATGCCATGCCGCGGCTGATCTTCCAGGATCCGGTGCTACAACCGGTAGACACCCGCATCTGGGGTGTGATCAAGATCGCCGCCGCCGGCACCCACCCGACCGCCTTCCCCACCTACAAGCAGATCGCAAGAACCGCTAACGTCGGCTCCGAGGCCACCGTCGCCCGGTCCATGGCGATCCTGCGCGCCACCCGCTGGCTCTCGCTTTGCCGCCGGGTACGTGACGCCCAGGGCCGTTTCCGTGGCAACATCTATGCCCTTCACGACGAGCCGCTGCCGCTGGCCGACACCCTCTATCTCGACCGGGATTACATCCAGTTTCTGGAGCAGGCACAGAATCACGCCCATCCCCAGGTACGGAAGGTCGCAGCCGCCGTACTGGGTACCATCGAGGAAGATCTCCAGGATGGAGACGGTGATACCGCGAACCTCAATCCCATGCAAAGGCGCCTGGAGGCCATCCGAACCCTGCAAGGCGAGGCGAGCCGCTTCTTCGGCTTCTCTTCCCGCCAACTTCAAAATCTGAAGTCGGCAGCTGATGTCACCCCACTTCAAAATCTGAAGTCCCACCCACTTCAAAATTTGAAGTCGGAACGTAGTAGTAGTTGTAGTTATATAAATAAAAAAACAACTACTACAACAACAGGGAGCCCAGAAAAGTCTGACGCGCGTGCGCGCGAAGAGAACACGCAGACCCCGCTCGCATTCCCCTCGTCGCTGTCGCAGAACGAACTCCGTCTGGCCAGGATCTGTCTGCGCAATGCGCCGGAGACCGTGCAACAGGACATCCTGGACGAACTGGCCGGCCGACTGCTCGCTGCCAAGCGCAAGAGTGAACCCATCGACAACCCTATCGGCTACCTGGCACAACTGTGCAAGGCGGCCCGCAAAGGATCGTTCACCCTCACCAGCCTGGGATTGAAGGCCCGGGAGCAACGTCGCCAGGAGGCCCATCTGAAGCGGCTGGAAGAGATCAGCCGCGAACGTGCACTGGCCCACATGCAGACCCTGCTCGAAAACCCTGGCCGACCGAGCCCGGAGCGGGAATCCCGGACACAGGGGGCAAGTGATGGCAGTGCCATCACCTCACACGACGATTCGGTTGATGGTAGTGCCATCAGCCCATCGCTTGAAATGCAGACCCCAACCCCTCGGACATACGGACCCCGGAGTGATGGCAGTGCCATCACTTTGCACAACGACTCGACTGATGGCAGTGCCATCAGTCCTGCGACCGGCCCACCGGAGGATTCGCGCTAAAGATTTTAGCCTTCATTCCCCGCCGCCCTTCGTAGCGAGGGCGTCGAGACGCCGAGCCGGCGGGGTGCTCGGACCGGAAGGCGGCGAAGGCGTAGTCGGTGCTACGTCGAGCCGGCTGGAGGGAGAACGCCCCGCCAGCTTGGATGGATCGGCGGCCGCAGTAGATGGGCGGTGGGGAATGAAGGCTCTCCACCGGGGTGATGGCAGTGCCATCACCCCGGTACAGGTGCCACGTGGCACATCGAAATCCGCTGACAATGGAGGAACACGCTTATGGCCCAAACGACGACGGCAGACAACGCGGACGAACAGACGCCCCGCGAACTTCCCGACAACGCGGACCCGGCCGTGGACTACAAGACCGCTGCGGATCGTCCCGGCACCCTGCGCGGCGACGCCTGCCTGGTGATCCAAACCCGGCAGGCGCAGCGCCTGGTCTACGGCCGCAGGCAATCCCGAGAGCATCCCGGCATCATCGGGCTGGTCCGCTTCGGTATGCTGATGAAACGCATCTGGATCTCGGCAATGCTGGACGACCCTTACGCGGACTGGTTCCTGCTGCAAATCCATGAGGCCCTCGAAACCGGTCGCAGTGAGATCCAGAAGATGCGAACCGAGATGGACGAGCTGTTGCGCTCGACACGTGGCGTGGAGATCGCCATCGCCCACTCCCTCAAACCAGCCCGCGTTCCGCTTCAGTTTGCCAATCCCTACGGCTACATGGGCGCCTATCTGGTGGGCGACTACGACGAACTGGTCTGCGCGGTGCTCACCGCCCGGCACGTCGGCCTCCTCGGCCGAGACCCCGCCGAGCAGATGTTGCACCGAGGCGGCCGACTGATCCGCCGCGCCTTCCTGCTTCCCACCCAGTGGAAACACTGCGCCGTCGATCGCAACGATGTGCGCCAGGACAACCAGCGCGCCCAGGCGGCGCGTACCGCCATGGGGGAACTGCCGCAGGAAGTTCTCGACGGCACGCGCCGAGCCCGCCACGCCCCGGAAATCCGTAATCAGTCAACGCCGACTGCGCCAACGAGCAGAGGCTTCCTTTCCGTTCGCGCTACCGGCGACACGCAGGCGGCCCATGACGAGTAGATAACAGCGGGGAAAATCGAAAGTGATACGCGCGGACACAAAAGGCCCTTTATTGCCCTTTAAGGGTAAGGGGGGCGTCCGGGTTCGTGTGCGGGAACTGGAGCGAAGGCAGGCGGAGATCGAGTCACGCATGCGCAAGCTCGCGCAGGAGTTCCAGGCGACCTTCCGCTCCCCGCGGGTTGCCCACCTGGTGGTGCACCATCATGGCGGCTACTTCAATCTGCGCTGGCGTGCGACCGGCAACGATGGACGCGGCCAGACGTTCTTCGAGCTCACCACCACCGACCAGGGCCAGCGGGTATTGGCCAGGCTGCCACCGGTCGTGCGGCCGTTGTTTCTGCGCTTCGAGCGGCAACGTCTGGAACTGAACCTCGCCTCCAGCATTTGCCAGCACGAACTGCGGCGGCTACGCGATTACCTGGTGAAACTGGAGGCGCTTCGCACCTGCCAGAACGAAAATCCGCTGTGAACCGAAATACGGTTTCCACTGTGCAGCCCAAGGTGTCTGTGATGCCATGGTGGCGACTCGCCAAGACATTCGGTAACAAAGCCGCATTCAGCGGGTGTCTGGGCGGTCAGCCGCAAGGCGCAGTGGCGCCGCCATAGCACTCCTATGGCAAGCCGCTGCAACACCGCGGATGGCCGCCCAGACGCCCGCCCGGAGGGAGTGCCCCACGCGTCCCGGCTCGGCGTTGCGACCCTTGGCAAGGGCTGGCCATTCCCTGCGGGCCGCGCCTTGATCCGGAACGCGTGGGGCGCTCTGAATGCGGCTTTGTTACCGAATGTCTTGGCATAACCCCAGGAGGAATCGAGATGAGTACATTATTCAGCGGTACCGGCAATTTGGGCAACGCCCCTGACTTGAAACATGTCGAAGTGGACGGCGAACAGCGGCCCGTGGCCGACATGCGGATCTTCTTCGACCGCCGCGTCAAACAGGAGGACGGCAGCTTCGCGGATGGTGGCGGTTTCTGGGTGACGGCCAGCATTTGGGGCTGGCGGGCCGAGGCGGCGGCGAAGCTGCTGCCCAAGGGCGCCCGCATCTTCGCCCGCGGCCGGTTGCGGGAAGAGACCTGGGAAGACGACCAGGGTGAGCAGCATACCCAGCTGCGCCTCGATGCCGACTACCTCACGGTGGACCTGCTGTGCGTCGACGCGCTGACCGTGCGCTCCAAGTCGGACGAGGTGGACGACGAGGAATCGGACTGACGGATCAGGATCGTTCGGGGACCCCTGTAAACCATGGCTGGCAACAGACAACACGCCGTGGACGGCAATGCCGAGTTAGACCGTCCGACGCCGGGTGCCACGTGGCACCGAACCGCGACGGCGCCGCATGAACGGCACGAGAGCGAGACGAGCGTGCGGCAACTCGACGTGGACCTGCTTCGCCCGGGGCGCTACCAACCCCGGCGCAGGTTCACTTCCGAGGCGCTTGCGGAGCTGGCCGAATCCATCCGCACCGAGGGTGTGGTGCAACCGATCATCGTCCGCCCCCTCCCCGACACGGCACCGACACGCTACGAGATCATCGCCGGCGAGCGCCGCTGGCGCGCCGCCCAACTGGCGGGACTTCAGCACATCCCCGCCCTGGTACGGTCCACCGACGACCGCTCCACCCTGGTCCAGGCCCTGGTGGAGAACATCCAGCGCGAGGACCTCAACCCCGTGGAGGTGGCGCGCGGCGTGGAGCGCCTGATCAGCGAGTTTCGGCTGACGCACCAGGAGGCCGCCCGCCGGCTCGGCCGTTCACGCGACAGCATCATGCATCTTCTCCGGATCCTGAAACTGGAACCTCCGGTCCTGGCCCAGGTCGAGGACGGCCGGCTCAGCCTCGGACACGCCAAGCTGCTGGCAGGACTGCCGCAACCCATGCAGCGCTATCTGGCGGACGGGGCCATCCACAAGGGCCTGTCGGTCCGGGCGCTGGAGCGGCGGATCCGCGCCTTGGACAGTGCACCCGAGCGGCGATCAGACGCCCACAGCCGACGTGACGCCGACATCGTGCGCCTCGAGCAGCGGGTGGGTGAAATCGTCGGTGCGGAGACCCGGGTCGACTATGAGCCGGAACGTGGCCGGGGGCGGATCTCCTTCACCTTCCACTCTCTGGAGGCCTTGGAGGGGATTCTGGAACGGCTGGGCTACATCGGATAACCCCAATCAGCACATTTCAACCGAGATCAAACTACAAGGAGGCAATGATGTTTGATGACGATGATTTTGTGTTCTTACCCCAAAACGCCATTGAACTGGAACTCGACGTATTCAGCCACCACCTGGATCTTGCCCTGGCCGCGGGCGCCGGCCTTGTCCCGGCACCCGACCCACGAAAGAAGAAAGTGTACCTTCTGGACGAAGATGGCAAAGAGCTGGAAATCACGTTTACCGACCGCCCAGAGAATCGGGCCATACTTGCAGTCAAGGAAAGTCTTAAGGACACCCGGCAATTCAGCAGCTTCATGTGGCGATTCTGGGCACTGATGGACCTCATCAGAGAAGACAAGCTGCGTCCCAGGTGCCCCCGACCCACGGATGATGATAATGATGACGACGAGTTCATCATACCTGCAAGGGTTCTGGACGTGGCCAGGCGCATGCGACTGAACAAGCGCGGTGCGTTCAATGTCAGCAATTTCCGAAGGCTCGTGGCACGGTCGAATCTGTAAGCCGACGGGCTCAAGTGTCATTGGACGTTCATCGCCAAGGCCCAGGCGCTTTCCATGTCCCTTTGAACTCTCCACCGGTGGCAAGCGCCCTGGTGATGGGTCCGAGGAAAGCTTCGATGGCCTCGACGATGTCGGCGAAGCTGGCAGGCACATTCTGCAGCCGGTTCTTCCGCACGAACCCCTGCCACTGGGTTTGCCTGGTAGGCTCCTTGGCAAAGTCACCCGTCAAGGCAACAGGCTCCGCGGGAATCATTGTTCCCCGAGTGGTGAAAGTTTTTCTAATGGCCTGTGCCATCGTCCGGCCCTCGAAGTCGAATTGGCGAGTGAGCAGCCAGATGTCAAAAAAGTCCTTTACGCGACTGTTGATGAGCCCCAACTTGACCATCGCCTCGAACTTCTCGGCGACGGCACTCTCCCGACTGTAGCCCCTCAGCCTGGGTGCAGGCAGATCCAGGATCGTTGGGTAGTCTGCCATTTCAGGCTTGGGCACGACGACGTCGCCAAATCCGATATCGATCTGCATGGCGATACGGGCTGTTCCAAGTGTCCCACGGAGCAAGACGCGGACACCGGCATAATCGGCGTCCTCTACGATGCGCTCTGCGCTGACGCTGTCCGGATCGAAGACCAATCCATCGGGATCGACCGCTTGCGTGCAGACATCCTTCACGACGGCCACAATCGCGTCGATGCTGTTATCGGTGATGCCAAGCAGATCGATATCCATGGTAGGCCGTGTGACAGGCGCCTGCCACGCGGTAAACATCAGCGCGCCCTTGAGAACGAATTTCCCCGCATGAGATGACCTCGACAGGCGATAGAGGAACCGCTCCATGGCGAAATATTGCAGCAGTTCATTGAAAGGACGATTTGTCTCGCGCGCCTTGTTGAGCAGACGTTGGCGTACGGAGGCAGCGATGTTGGGACCCCGTTGTTGTGTCATAGCAGGGCCTCCAGGTAAGGCCGCATCACCTTTTCCACCCGGCAAATGCGCGCGAATGCCATGAGCTTGTCGACCTGGACACGCCTGCTGCTCACATAACGTTTCAGTGCTTCAACCGCCGTGTCGAGCCCGATCTTGTTGCGGTATTTGAAACAATCGGCCAGCGTCTTCTCCACACCGTAGATGCGCACGGGCACACCATCCACCTCGTGGGTCTCTATCCCCTCAGAGAAGGCCTTGCCCGTAAACCAGAAGACGCGGATGGGCGGGTGATCCAGGCGCGGTGGCTCCGCACCCCGAGGCAGAGCCAGGTAGACCTCATGCGGGATCTGGGTGGTGAGTTCGTGCCAGGCCAGCGCCGAGATCAGGCAGATGACCCCATTGGGAATCTTCAGAGAGACCGCCACCAGATCGGGATTTCCCAGGGGAGGCAGATCGGCAATCCGGTACAGCCCCCGGCTTAGGCATTCCAGCTTTCCCGCATCGCGCATGGCGTACAGCGTCCGGGGATGGATACCGTAGCGGATAGCCTCACTCGTGCGCAGAACGCCGCCATGACGGCGAAATACTTGCTCTGCCGCCTCGAAGGTGGTGTTTTTTCTGGGTTGTTCCTGGGTCATGCCGGATAATTTCACCAACAAATCATGATAAGTGCTGGTATTATTATCCATCCCGCCCTTTTTGTGCAAGGCAGAAAGCGCCTTTGAACAGAAGGGGGATTCTGGCGTATATTGAGAAGCAGGGATGGCTCAATAACCCGCTGTTTATTAGGAAATTTTCGAAACCATGACACGCTCCGACGACGAACTCACCCCAGGCCAGGTCGCGGACCTCCTGAACGTCTCCAGGTCTTACCTGGACAGGCTCCTGGAACAGGGTGACATCCCGGCCCGGAACCGGGGTGGTCAATGCCGGATGCGCCTCCGGGACGTGCTGGAATACAAGGAGCGCAGCCAACGGCTGCGTGCCCGCTGCCTGGATGCGCTGACCGCCCAAGCCCAGGAGCTCGACATGGGGTACTGAGAATTGCTTTGAATCGTCGATAACGTTTTTGCCTTGACGCACCCCCCACGCCTGTTAGATTCAAGATAGTTTTACCGTCACCGTTGCGGATTCAACGGTACCCTTGCCGGTTTTGCCGGCGTCCCATGCGCCTTTGTCGGATCGCGAGACAGGCGCAGCGGCCTGAAGGCCGTCGATCCACCCTTCATCCACCCTGCCGGGGGAAGTCATTCCCCGTCCAGGGGCTGTGCTTTCTCCGGTGTTTTTTCAACCAAGAGGAGAATGCACCATGCAAAACTCATCTCAGCCCAAGTACTTCGATCTTCATACTACCGGCATCGGTTATCTGAACCGCGTCCGGGAAGTGAAGCCCGAGCGGGGTCGACCGTTCCTGGCGGTGGACATTTCCGCTCTGCACGGCAGCGCCGATAGCGTTGAGTACACCCGCTTCGATTGCCGGGTGTCCGGCCAGACGGCGCAGGAGATCATCCGTCAGTTGAAGCCTGCCATTGAGGACGGACGCACCGTTCTGGTGGGTTTCAAGATCGGCGACC
>WGNS01000092.1 GCA_016124415.1 Gammaproteobacteria bacterium
ATCGTGACAAGCCCTTCGCCGTGGTCGACGAAGATGGTGTTGCCGTTGAAAAAGTAGTCTCCGGTTTCGATGACCTTGCCCGGAGCCGAGGCGTGCACAGGCGTCCCCGTAGACGCCGCGATATCCATGCCGCTATGGGGTTTTCGAGGTTGCTCGTTGAAGAAGCGACGCAGACCGAAGGAACTGCTTCTGGGTCCGGGAATCGGCGCATTGAAATCCAGATAGGGCCCGGACGCTGTCCAGGTCGCAAACGCGTCCTTGATGCGCTTGGTCTCGGAGGTGATGCGTCGCATGTCGTCCGGATTTGGATTGACCTTACGTTTATCCTTGATCGTTATGTGCTGACTGCGATAGGCCTTGGGCTTGACCTCGAAAGACAACTCCCGCACTGCGCCGTCCGCATACGTGACGCTCAGGTGCTCGGTACCGGGCGCTACGCTCAACGGAATACCGATCAACGCCACAGGCCCCTCGTCCCTTTGGACGATGGCGACACGATGCTTGCGATAGGTGGCCTTCGCGACAACCGGCCGGTCGGGAAGTCTGATCACGGCGATCCCGCCGGGCACGAATGCCGGTCTCGGCAAGTCAACGGCAAAGGCCTGCCCCATCGGCAGCAACACCGACAGACCCGTTTGAAGCCAGTATCGGCGGGGACGGTTCAGCACCTGTCCGCCATTCGTCATGATCCCTCCCCTGTAATCTCGATTCGGTCGACCGTACATGCCAAACGCCCGTCCCTGAGACGTACCTCGACCCCTTGTCCGACGCAGGCGTCGGTGACTGCCTTGATGACATGACCGTCCCCATCCCGGACGATGCCGTAACCGCGCGCAAGCGTCGCAAGCGGGCTTACGGCGTCAAGTGCGCGACATAGCCCCGCAAGCGTCTGACGGCGCCGTTCGAGGCGCCGTAGCATGATCTGCTCGAGGCGTTCCCGATACTGTCGACGCAGCATCTCGGCATGCTGAATCCGCCGGCTCGGCTCGTGGCGCATGAAACGCGCTTCGACTTCGCGCAAACGCGTGGTATTGCGCAACAACAGTGTTTGCACGGCCCGATGCAGTCGCCGGTCGAGGTCGGCGAGCCCCTGCTCCGCGAGTTGCAGCCTTCGCCCCGGATGCCGCTGCTGCAAGCGTCTTTCCACCCAATCGAGCCGCTGGGCGTAATGATCGAGACGGCGCTCCACGGCACGAATCAGTTGGCGATGCTGACGCGCCAGTCCGTCGAGCCACTGCCGTCCGTCGGGCGTGACCCGCTCGGCCGCCGCGGACGGCGTGGGCGCATGGAGATCGGCCGCCAAGTCCGCGATCGTGACGTCGACCTCGTGGCCGATCCCGGTCACGACGGGGATGGGGCAGGCGCGAATCGTCCGGGCCAGCGCTTCGTCGTTGAAGCACCAGAGATCCTCCAGTGATCCGCCGCCGCGAGCCAGGATCAGGACATCGCATTCCGCTCTCGCGCCCGCGATCCCGACCATGCGGGCGATCTCGGCGGCCGCCCGTTCGCCCTGTACGGGCACAGGGTATATCAGGATCGGAATGCCGGGAAATCGCCTGCCGGTCACGGCAAGGATGTCCCGGATCGCAGCCCCGGTCGGGGACGTAACGACGCCGATCTGCTTCGGCAACACCGGCAACGGACGCTTTAGATCCGCGTCGAAGAGCCCCTCACCGGCGAGTTTTTTCTTGAGCGCTTCGTAGGCGCGGCGCAAAGCGCCATCACCAGCCGGCTCCATATCGTCAACCACGAGTTGGTACTCGCCGCGCGCCTCGTACAGACCGACCCTGGCCAGAATCAGCACCTGGGCGCCGTTTTCGGGGGTGAACGAAACCATGCGGTTCCGGCCCCGGAACATCGCACAGCGCACTTGGGCCGTGTCGTCCTTTAGGCTGAAATACCAATGCCCCGACGTGGGCCGGGCCAGATTCGAGAGTTCGCCTTCGACCCATACCAGGGCGAATCCCTCCTCCAACCACTCCCGGACCGCCTGATTGAGCCCGGATACGGTGTAGATCTCTCGTAAATCTTCGTTGTCGTTTGCGTAATCCATCGTACCCATGATCGATTCAGGCGCCGGCTAACCACCTTTGGCGCTTAAGGAAAACCACCGGCCTGCACAGTTTACCGGGACTTGACCGAGTGGCTATAATAAGCCGTTTCCGGTAAGCAGTGACACAGGATAAACCACTATGTTCATTCGGATCGCCCAGGAAGCATTGACGTTCGACGACGTCCTTCTTTTACCCGACCACTCCACGGTCATGCCCAGAGAAGTCAGTCTTCAAACCCGGCTGACGCGTGACATCACGCTCAACATCCCGATCCTGGCCGCGGCCATGGATACGGTGACAGAGGCGCGACTCGCGATCGCCTTGGCCCAGGAAGGCGGCATCGGCATCGTCCACAAGAACATGTCCCTCGAACAGCAAGCCAACGAAGTCCGCGCGGTCAAGAAATTCGAGAGCGGGGTCATCACGGCGCCGATCACGGTCAGCCCCACCGCGACCATTCGCGAGGTCATCGAACTGACCCGCGCGCACAACATCTCCGGCGTACCCGTCGTCGAGGGCGAGGCGCTCGTCGGCATCGTGACCCATCGCGATCTGCGTTTCGAGACGCACTTCGACGAGCCGGTCTCCCGTGTCATGACGCCCAAAGACCGTTTGGTTACCGTACGCGAAGGCGCCGCCCGCAACGAGGTTCTCCGCCTGCTGCACAAGCACCGCATCGAAAAGGTTCTGGTCGTCAACGACGCCTTCCACCTGCGCGGCATGATCACGGTCAAGGACATCCAGAAGTCCACGGACAAGCCCAATGCCTGCAAGGACGGTTACGGCCGTCTGCGCGTCGGCGCAGCGGTCGGCACGGCCAACGACGGCCGGGTCGAAGCGCTGATCGAGGCAGGCGTTGACGTCATCATCGTCGATACCGCGCACGGCCACTCGCAGAAGGTCCTGGATCAGATTGCGTGGGTCAAGAAACATTTCCCCGAGACCCAGGTCATCGGCGGCAACGTCGCTACGGGTGAAGCCGCCAAGGCCCTCGTCGACTCAGGTGCGGACGGCGTGAAAGTCGGCATCGGTCCCGGCTCGATCTGCACCACCCGCATCATCAGCGGTGTCGGCGTGCCCCAGATCACTGCCGTTTCCAACGTCGCAGCGGCGCTCCAAGGCACCGACGTTCCGCTGATCGCCGACGGCGGCATCCGTTACTCCGGCGATATCGCGAAGGCCATCGCCGCGGGCGCGCATTCGGTCATGATCGGCAGCATGTTCGCCGGCACGGAAGAATCGCCGGGCGAGGTCGAACTCTATCAGGGCCGCTCCTACAAGGCCTATCGCGGCATGGGCTCGTTGGGCGCGATGGCCGCTACCCACGGCTCCTCCGATCGTTATTTCCAGGAGGACAGCAACATGGTCGAGAAACTGGTGCCAGAAGGCATCGAGGGCCGCGTCCCCTATAAAGGCAGCATGGTGGCCATCGTCCATCAGCTCATGGGCGGCCTGCGCGCCAGCATGGGTTATACGGGCTGCGGCGATATCGCGACCATGCGCACACGCCCGAGATTCGTTCGGGTCACGGGCGCCGGCATGCGCGAAAGCCATGTCCACGACGTCACGATCACCAAAGAGGCGCCGAATTACCGGATCGACTGAATCCGTACCAATAATACGCCGACGATCGCCACTTTTACGGATCCTGCGGGAGCAGAGACTTGAGCCACGAAAACATTCATCAAGACCGGATACTGATCCTGGACTTCGGATCCCAGTACACCCAGCTGATCGCGCGCCGCATCCGCGCTGCGGGCGTCTATTGCGAGATCTACTCCTGGGATGCCGATCCGGCACGCATCCGTGAGTTCGGCGCTAGTGGCTTCGTTCTCTCAGGCGGCCCCCAATCCGCGACGACGAACGACGAATCGACTTGGCGCGCCCCCGATCTCGTCTTCACGGCCGGCGTGCCCGTGCTGGGCATCTGTTACGGCATGCAAACCATGGCCGCCCAGCTCGGTGGCAGCGTCGTCAACGCCAGTCACCACGAATACGGCCATGCACTGGTTCGCGCCCGCGGCCATTCTCGCCTGCTCAAAGACATCGAGGACCATACGACGCCTGAAGGCTACGGTATGCTCGACGTCTGGATGAGCCACGGCGACCGGGTCGAGGAACTGCCGCCCGGCTTCAAGTGCATCGCCAGTACCGACAACGCGCCCGTCGCGGGCATGGCCGACGAGGACCGCGGCTTTTATGCCCTCCAGTTCCATCCCGAAGTCACGCACACGAAGCAGGGCCGGCGCATCGTCGAGCGTTTCGTGCATGAGATCTGCGGTTGCAAGGCACTCTGGAATGCCGGCAACATCATCGAGAACAGTATCGCCCGCATCCGCGAGCAGGTCGGCAGCGATGAAGTCCTCCTGGGCCTATCCGGCGGCGTGGACTCGTCCGTGGTGGCCGCCCTGCTCCACCGCGCTATCGGTGATCAACTGACCTGCGTATTCGTCGACAACGGACTCCTGCGCCTCCATGAAGGCGATCAGGTCATGTCCGTGTTCGCCCAGCACATGGGCGTCCGTGTCGTCCGCGCGGATGCCGGCGACCGCTTTCTGGGGCAGCTGGCAGGTGTCGACGATCCGGAAGCCAAGCGCAAGACCATCGGTCGCGTGTTTATCGAGGTCTTCGAGGAAGAGGCCGGGAAGCTCGAAAACGTTCGCTGGCTCGCCCAAGGTACGATCTACCCGGATGTCATCGAATCCGCAGGTTCCGCCACCGGCAAGGCCCAGGTCATCAAGTCGCATCACAACGTAGGCGGTCTGCCCGAGCACATGAAACTGAAACTGCTCGAACCGTTGCGCGAACTGTTCAAGGACGAGGTACGCGAGATCGGCGTGGAACTCGGCCTGCCCTACGACATGGTCTACCGGCATCCGTTCCCGGGACCCGGTCTCGGCGTCCGCATCCTGGGCGAGGTCAAGGCCGCTTTTGCCGATACCCTGCGTCTGGCCGACGCCATATTCATCGAGGAACTGCGCGCCGAAGGTCTTTACGACTCCGTCAGCCAGGCCTTCGCCGTCTTCCTGCCCGTCCGCTCCGTAGGCGTCACGGGCGACCAGCGCCGCTATGAGCACGTCATTGCACTACGCGCCGTTGAGACCATCGATTTCATGACTGCGCACTGGGCGCATCTGCCTTATGAGATGCTGGAGAGGACCTCCAATCGCATCATCAACGAGGTCCCCGGCGTCTCCCGTGTCGTGTACGACATTTCCGGAAAGCCGCCCGCGACGATCGAGTGGGAATAACGCGGCGTCCGCAGTCGCCGTGATCGAATCCACATTCACTGCCGCCGATATCGCCTTCATGCAGCGGGCGATGGATCTGGCTCGCCTGGCCGAGGAAACCGGCGAGGTTCCGGTAGGCGCCCTGATCGTCAAGGATGGGCATATCGTTGCGGAAGGACACAACCATCCGATCTCGGCCCACGACCCCAGCGCCCATGCCGAAATCGTGACCTTGCGCTCCGCGGCGGAACATTTCCGCAACTATCGTCTGACGGATACCACGCTCTACGTAACCCTCGAACCCTGCGTCATGTGCGCCGGAGCGATCATTCATGCCCGTGTCAAACGAGTCGTATATGCGGCAACC
The DNA here is from genome assembly GCA_016124415.1 of Gammaproteobacteria bacterium. Classification (GTDB taxonomy): domain Bacteria; phylum Pseudomonadota; class Gammaproteobacteria; order SZUA-140; family SZUA-140; genus RI-283. The sequence goes on from WGNS01000092.1 coordinate 5,652, forward strand.
GATCCCAAGGCGGGCGCCGCCGGATCGGTATTCGACATCTTCGCCTCGCCGCACGTCAATCATCGGGTTGAGATCGAGGGCGGCCTTCTGGCGGAAGAAAGCCAAGCCATGCTCCAAGCCTTTTTCAGAGTCCGACGAAAGTCCCGCGACTGAGATGCGGCCCTTTGCGACTAAGGGTCGGACACTGATCCACCTGCTGTTCCTGGTCATCGTTACGACCCTCATCGGTCTTTCTCCACGTCCTTCGGCTGCAGAACCTGAGCCCGAGATCTACATACAAAAGATCGAAATAGATGGTCTGGAGGACTCCAACCCCCGCATCGTCCTGCGCGAACTCCCGTTTCAAGAAGGAACACGATGGCGGCCTGAAATGAAAGATCAGGCTGAGCGTCGTCTACGCAATCTGGGATTGTTTCGAAACGTCGTGGTCCACGCGCCGGACGATGCCGGAACCGTCGTGGTCGAAGCCCGTGAACGCTGGGCGCTATGGATTCTGCCGCGACTGAGCCGGAGGGATGACGGATCCTCCGAGATCGGCGTCAATTTCGATGAATACAACCTTTGGGGCTTGGGTCACCATATCCGGATCGCCGTGGACCGCGATACCGGCAAGAACTTTTCATCCAGCGACGGCCACGATTCATACGCCGTGGGTTATCAGTGGGCGCGAATCGCCGATAGCCGAATCGGTCTGGGCGTCGCCTACAATCAGAGCAACACGATCTACGTAGGGTTCGATGCCGGCCAGTCGGTGGCGAACTACCGCGAACAGCAACACGACGTGCTCTTCGATCTGAACTACGGACTTGGCCCCGTCGCAGACGAAGGATGGACGCTTCATGGAGGACTCGTGCGGGCCACCACGTCGTTCACCCTGATCGACGGCACAGCGCTTCCGGATGTCGGCGACAGCCGCGCCACGAACGTCATCGCCGGCCTAAACTATCGTCTCATTGACAATCACATCACTTGGCTGTCTGGACAACGCTTCAATTACGACCTAAGTCAGGGCGTGCGGGCACTCGGTTCGGATCAAAATTCGTTCAGCCATACGTTTTCCTGGCGGAATTACCGTCATCTTGGCGAGGGCCGCACAGTAAATTTCCGTATCGAGGGCGGGCAGATCATCGGCGACAGCCAACGCAACGCCCGCTTCGATCTCGGCAACCGGGACCAGATGAGAGGCTATTTCCCCGGCGAACTGCTCGCCACCCGATATCTTTACGGTACGGTCGAAGGCCGTTTCCCCACCGAGCCGGACAGCAATTTCTTTTATGTCGCGTTCATCGATGCCGGCAACCTTTCCGATCGCGGCCAGGACCCGCTGGGACACTCCCTTACCGCGGGATTCGGCGGGGGCATCCGTTGGACGCTACGTTGGCTGGTGCACGGGACGCTCCGGGTCGATCTGGCTTATGGAGAGGCCAGTCACAATCTGCGTTTATACGTGGGGACGGGGCAGACCTTCTAACGTCAAACAAGGCTACCTCTATTTATGCGGTCAACTCAGCCCGGCGCGGCGACGCTCCATTCGGTGTCCGGAATCAGGCTTCGGCAATGCTCGCGCAGGATGTCGCAGAAACGCGCCCTCGGGATCTCCTCGGCGCCCAGGCTCACCAGATGGTCGGTATGCACCTGGCAATCGATGATCACGTATCCGCGGGCCTCCAAGTGACGACAAAGAGCCACCAATGCCACCTTGGACGCATCCCGCCCAACATGAAACATGGATTCGCCGAAAAAGACCTTGCCGATCGCGATTCCGTATAAGCCGCCAACGAGCCGGTCGTCATCGGCGTAAACCTCTACCGAATGCGCCCAACCCAGGCGATGCATCTCATCATAGGCGTCCAGCATCAGAGGGTTTATCCAGGTGCCTTCCTTGTCCTCGCGCTGTTCCGCGCATGCCCGTATTACCGCCATGAAATCAGAATCGAAAGAAACGCGGTAGTGCTTGTTGTTTAAAGACTTACGAAGGCTTCTTGAAACCCTGACGCCATCAGGGCGGAGAACGAGACGGGGATCAGGGGACCACCACAGGATAGGCTGCCCCTCGTTGAACCATGGGAAAATGCCCTGGGAGTACGCGGATATCAGCGTACCGACGGAAAGATCACCTCCGATGGCGAGCAACCCGTCCGGACGGGCCGCGTCCGGAGGAGGAAACAGCACCATCGAACAACACTTTCCTTATTTCATCGACACGATGACCGCGCCGACTTCGAAATTCGAAGGGGTCTCAGACGCCCTCGCCATCTGTCGATCGCCGACCGAGCTGATTCGGACAACTTCGACGACTGCATCCAATGCGGGGATCGATGGGTTTCCCGGCCGAACCTGAATCTCAAGGAGGGAACCCACGGTAATCTCACGATCGGCAATGAACAACATGCCGTTGCCGCTGATATTCTTGGCCTGCCCTTGCACGGGCTGATCGTGTTCGACATGGCGGTAATCGATGACACAATCGACGGCCATTCGCGGATAGCGCCGACTCTCATTACTGCTGGCGGTATTAGGCATGGTCCACTCCTCCGTTAAGCATTGCATCGAGCCGGGCCATACGTCGGCCCACGCCAAAATCACTATTGGTCGAGAAAACGCTCCGCATCCAGCGCCGCCATACAGCCCGAACCGGCCGATGTAACGGCTTGACGATATACGGAGTCCGCCACGTCGCCTGCCGCGAAAACACCGGGCACGCTGCACGCGGTCGCATTACCGTCCAAACCACTCTTCACAACTAGATAGCCTTCGCGCATCTCAAGCTGGCCTTCAAATAGGCTCGTGTTGGGATGATGCCCGATGGCGATAAAGACGCCGTCCAGCGAAATGTCGTCCGTCGAATCGTTCTTGACGTTACGGATACGCATGCCCGTCACGCCGCTGTTATCGCCGAGGACCTCCTCCAGCACGGAATCCCACCGGACCGTGACCGTTCCCGCCTCCACACGCTCCATGAGCTTGTCGACGAGGATCTTTTCGGCGCGGAACTGGTCCCGCCGGTGCACCACGGTGACATGCTCGGCGATATTGGCCAGATACAGGGCCTCCTCAACCGCCGTATTTCCGCCTCCGATCACCGCAACATTTCGATTCCTATAGAAAAAACCGTCGCAGGTTGCACATGCGGAAACGCCCTTGCCCATGAACGCCTCTTCCGAAGACAGGCCCAGGTATCTCGCCGATGCACCCGTGGCGATGATTAGAGCGTCACAAGTATAGCGGCCGCTATCGCCGGTCAATGAGAAAGGTCTGGTCCCGAGGTCTACCTGATTGATATGGTCAAAGACGATTTCGGTATCGAAGCGCTCGGCGTGCTTTTGCATGCGAACCATCAGGTCGGGCCCCTGAAGGCCCTCCACATCGCCGGGCCAGTTATCGACCTCGGTCGTGGTGGTCAATTGCCCGCCCTGCTGAAGACCGGTGATGAGCACCGGATCCAAATTGGCGCGCGCGGCATATACCGCCGCCGTGTAACCGGCCGGACCGGACCCCAGAATCAGCAGACGACAGTGCTTGTCAGCACCCTGGCTCATGAACACACTCCTTAAAATGGCAATGACTAGAGAATTCGAAGCGGGTACCCTGGTGCAGCCCCGAGGCCATTTGGGAAACGATACGCTGCCCGCAGGCTAATCGTTTGCATTGTATCACAGCTTCGGGCGGTTTTATCCCGCCGGAAAGGCGCCCTGGGGCAAATAGACTTTACACATTAAAAAATAGCTGTTATCTACTGTTTAATAAATATATTCTCAAAGCCACCTTCACATACGCAGACTGCCGTCACGCCCGGAAACCCGGTGGCGACGCGGGCTGCACGGCTGTCGCATGTATGCGATAATCCCTCGGCGTCAGACCGCTTCGGCGCCCCAAAAAGTTTTCAGTAGTGGTACCCAATTGGCACAGGCGAAACGCAAAAAAAAATCGGTTCAAACTCAGGACTCCCCCCCAAACATCGTTCCTCTCCATCAGGCCAGAGGCCCCAGAGAGGCGTTGATGCTGGTGCTAAGCGCAATGGCTATCTATCTCGCCATTGCGCTTCTAAGCTATCAGGGCAGCGATCCGGGCTGGGCCTCCAGTGGCCATGAGACCGCAATCGCCAACGCCGGCGGCAGGGTCGGCGCCTGGTTTGCCTCGCTCTCCTTGTTCCTGTGCGGTTACCTGGCCTACAGTATCCCTTTTATGGTGGGATTCCTGACCTGGTATCTCTATCAGGAAAAACGCGTCAAGGAACCCCGCCCGCGTTCGCAGCTGATCCTTCGCTGCCTCGGTTTTGCCCTGTTCCTGTTGTCGGGGACGGGATTAGCCGCGCTTCATTTCAACGCCCCGACGGATGCGCTCCCGGCGAGTACGGGCGGCGTGCTCGGGGAGCTCGTGTCGGATGGGCTCGTAACCCCGTTCAGCTTCGTAGGAGCGACACTTTTCCTGATCGCATTGTTCCTGACCGGGATCACGCTATTGACCGACCTGTCCTGGCTCTGGCTCATGGACTACGTCGGAAAACAAACCCTCCAGTTCTTTGATTTTCTCTCGACCCAGGCCTCCGAGCTCCGTGAGCGTATGGCGGCCAAACAGGTGCAAAAGAAGCGCCTGACCATGGTCAAACAGGTCCAGGAAAAGAAGAAGGCCCAGCCAAAACCTCGGATCGAACCGGTCGTCAAACCGATCACGATCGGCAAGCGAGTGGACGAAGAGCGCCAGATCAAGCTCTTCAAGGCTCCTGCGAACCAGGCCCTGCCGTCGTTGAGCCTGCTCGATGAGCCGGAGCCGAGCCCCGAGACGGTCTCGCCCGCCACGCTCGAAGCCATCTCGCGGCAGGTCGAGCTCAAGCTCATGGACTTCGGCGTGGAGGTCCAGGTCGTTGCGGTGCATCCCGGACCGGTCATCACCCGATTCGAACTGCAACCCGCCGCTGGCGTCAAGGTCAGCAGGATCACGAATCTCGCCAAGGACCTCGCGCGCGCCCTCTCCGCCATCAGCGTCCGTATCGTCGAAGTCATTCCGGGCAAGTCCGTAATCGGACTTGAGATCCCCAACCACGTACGCGAGATCGTCCGCCTGCGTGAGATCCTGCAATCCAAGGCCTATGAGGATGCGTCGAGGAATCATGCGCTCGCACTGGCGCTCGGCAAAGACGTTGCCGGTCACGCCATGGTAGTCAATCTGACCCGCATGCCGCACCTCTTGATCGCCGGAACGACCGGATCCGGTAAATCCGTCGGCGTCAACGCCATGATCCTGAGCCTGCTCTACAACCTGCTGCCCAAGGATCTGCGCATGATCATGATCGACCCCAAGATGCTGGAGTTGTCGATCTACGAGGGCATTCCCCATCTGCTCGCACCGGTCGTCACGGACATGAAGGAGGCCGCCAACGCCCTGCGTTGGTGTGTTGCCGAAATGGAACGGCGCTACGCGTTGATGGCCGCCATGGGCGTGCGTAACATCGCCAATTACAACCGCAAGGTCAGCGAGGCCATTGAGAAGGGCGAACCGATCAAAGACCCGCTACGCCCCGCTGCCGAGGGCGAGGAAGCGGCAACTTTGGATACCCTGCCCGTCATCGTGGTGGTCATCGACGAGCTCGCGGACATGATGATGATCGTGGGCAAGAAAGTCGAACAGCTCATCGCACGGCTGGCACAAAAGGCGCGCGCTTCCGGTATTCACCTGATCCTGGCCACACAAAGGCCTTCCGTCGACGTCATTACCGGCTTGATCAAGGCCAATATTCCCACCCGTATCGCGTTTCAGGTCTCATCCAGGGTCGATTCCAGAACGATTCTGGACCAGATGGGCGCAGAGCAGTTGCTCGGACACGGCGATATGCTCTATCTGCCTCCTGGGACCAGCGTACCGACACGCATCCACGGCGCCTTCGTCGACGACAACGAAGTCCATCAGGTCGTCGAGTTCCTGCGCCAGAACGGCGGCGAACCCGACTATATCGAAGAGATTCTGCAGGGACCGATGGACGATGATACCGGCTCGTCCGGCAACGGCTTTACGCTACCCGGCGAAGCCTCATCCGAAACGGACCCGCTTTACGATCAGGCCGTGCGCATCGTGACTGAGACACGCCGCGCCTCGATTTCCGGCGTACAGCGCCGCCTCAAGATCGGCTACAACCGGGCGGCGCGTATGGTGGAGGATATGGAACGCGCCGGCGTGGTCGGACCGCTGGAATCCAACGGAAACCGGGAAGTCCTGGCCCCACCGCCGCCCAAAGACTGAGGATTGACATCGATGAAGCCAAGGCCAAGACCGAGTCACCGCCATACCGCACCGGCCCTCATACTGACGTTCTGGGCCCTTTCCTTCGCCGCTCAAGCCCTGGCCGCCGATGACGGAATCGCTGAGCTGAAAACCTTTTTCGCCGACCTCAAGGACCTGGGCGGCAACTTCGTGCAGCGCGCCGAGGACGACCCTCGTCTCTCGGGCGGACTTCACGAAGGACGCTTCCTCCTGCAAAGACCGGGTCATTTCAGATGGCGCTACGAGCGACCGGAACGTCAGATCATCATCGCCGACGGCGACCGACTCATGATCTACGACGAGGATCTCGAGCAGCTGACCATCAAGGCCCTGGATTCGTCTGCAAGGAACAGCCCCGCCGGACTCTTGGTGACGCATGAAGCGGTGGATAAGCTGTTCGACATCAAACGGCTGCCGACGGAAGCCCGGATCGACTGGTTCGAGCTGATCCCTAAGTCAGGCAACAGCGGCTTTCGTTACACCCGGATCGGACTTTCGAACGGACAGCTCAAGGCCATGATCATCGAGGATGAATTCGGTCAACGCACGCGTTTCTCGTTCGCCGCCGTCACCCGGCATCCGCAGATCCCCGCCGACGCCTTCACCGTTCATCCCCCACCGGGAACCGATGTCATGGACGAAACACAGGTATCCGTACCTTGAATGACGTCCGCAAAGGCCAACAGCCCTATCGCCCGTTGGCGGACCGTTTGCGCCCTTCACGTCTCGAGGACGTGATCGGTCAAACGCATATCCTGAGCCCGGGGAAGCCGCTTTGGGAGGCGATTCGACAGGGTCACCTGCACTCCATGGTGTTCTGGGGTACGCCCGGCACCGGCAAGACCACATTGGCACGGCTGATCGCCTCTTATGCCGACGCGCACTTTATCGCGCTGTCCGCCGTCATGAGCGGGGTCAAGGATATTCGCGCCGCGGTCGACGAGGCCCATCGGGTACAGGCACTGGAAGGCCGTCAGACCGTTCTGTTCGTCGACGAGGTACATCGCTTCAACAAGTCGCAACAGGATGCGCTGCTGCCGCATATCGAGGACGGGACTTGCATTTTCGTGGGCGCCACCACCGAAAACCCCTCTTTCGAACTCAACAACGCCCTGCTCTCCCGCGCCAGGGTCTATACGCTCAAACCGATCTCAGACCAGGACCTCGAGCAGCTCGTGACCCGAGCCCTCGACGATGCGGCCGCGGGATTGGGCGAGCGCCGGATGTCATTGACCGATGGGGCCCGTGAACGCCTGGTCCAGGCCGCCGACGGCGACGCGCGCAGGCTGCTCAATCTGCTTGAGATCGTCTCGGACATGACCGGCGACCAGGATGCCCCCAACGTCGACGAAGCGCTGATCAAGGAACTGCTGTCGACCAACCTGCGCCGTTTCGACAAGGGCGGAGAGGCCTTTTACGACCAGATATCGGCCCTGCACAAATCGGTCAGGGGGTCGTCACCCGACGCCTCGCTTTATTGGCTCGCACGCATGCTCGATGGTGGCTGCGATCCGCTCTACATCGCCCGAAGGGTCGTGCGCATGGCCTCGGAGGACATCGGCAATGCCGATCCGCGCGCGCTGACGTTGGCGCTCGAAGCCTGGGACGTCGTGACCCGGCTGGGCTCGCCGGAGGGCGAACTTGCCCTGGCCCAGGTCGTGGCCTATCTCGCCTGCGCCGCCAAGAGCAACGCCGTCTACATGGCCTTCAAGGCGGCGCAGAAGGATGTCCGGGAGTCCGGATCCCTGGAAGTGCCTTTGCATCTGCGCAACGCGCCGACTAAACTCATGAAGGAATTGGGGTACGGACACAGCTACCGTTACGCGCACGACGAGCCGGAGGCCTATGCCGCCGGGGAACAGTATTTCCCGGATAAACTCAGGAACAGACGTTATTACGCGCCGGTCAACCGGGGACTGGAGATACGCATTGCCGAAAAACTCGCTCACTTGCGTGAACTGGACCGCGCCCATGTCCGGACTCATGCCGACTCCGACACGGCGTCCTGATCACGTGACTACCGCTCCTTCCGACCTACAATGAAGCAGTTGATCGCAATCGCCCTCGGCGGCGCCGCCGGCGCGGTCCTGAGATACGAGGCATCGACCACTGTCTATCGTGTGCTGGGCCAGGCATTCCCGTACGGCACGCTGACCGTCAACACGGTGGGCTCACTATGCATGGGCTTCCTGTACGTCCTTTTTCTCGATCGCTTCCCGGCTTCGCCCGAACTGCGCGCCCTGTTGCTCGTGGGCCTGTTGGGCGCCTTCACGACATTTTCGACTTTCTCACTCGAGACGCTAAACCTCCTCGAACAAGGGGAATCGATCAAGGCCTTGCTCAACGTGCTGCTCAGCGTGGTGCTCTGCATCGGCAGCGCCTGGGTGGGACTGATATTAGGGAGACAGATATGAAAATGGCGCCTATTACCATGGTCCGGGTCTATCTGACCGAGGGCGAATCCAAGCTGCAAGCCTTGATCAAGCGCTTGCACGACTGGGAACACGTGCGCGGCGTAACGGTTTTCCGCGGGATCTCGGGTTTCGGAAAATCGGGGGTCATGCACTCGGCATCGCTCGTCGACATGTCGCTCAACCTGCCCGTCGTCGTCGAATTCTTTGACGACCCGGATCGCGTTGAAATCATCCTCGGTCATCTGGCCGCGATGCTCGACCCGAGTCATATCGTTTCCTGGCCTGCGAACATCATGGTGGACGAAACGGACCCTACCTAAACGACGGTCCCTTCGCCGGTTTCGCGCCGGCGCTCAAAAAATGCGTATTTGGATCCGATACATGGCTATGAACCTGTGTAAAAGGCCGGATCCATGGTAAGCGTACCGTTTCATCTCGTTGTTCTCGTCGAACTCGTGATCCTCGAAAGTCTCGCGATCGCGGGGTTTTTCATCTTCCGCTGGTGGCGGGAACGGCAGGATCAGGCCGTACTTGAAGCCCTGGTGACCGCCACCGAAACGACGGCGTTGGCTCGCAACCATGTACTCAAGGCCAAACTGGCCGAAGTCGCGCCGAGCGCCCCCGAACTGGCGCAACAGGCCGAGGATCTGGTCCAAGCCGAAATACTCTTCCAAAAACGCGTCATCGCCGCGTTCCGTCACGAGCGCCTGTTGTCGCTCGGGCATTTGCCGTTATGGACTGAAGAACTGCTCGTCCCGTATCAGGCGTTGATGGGGGGCCTGCAATCCACCCTGACCGCATCCGTTCTGGAGCGTCAGAAGGAAATCGAGCGCGAGATCGATCACCTCACTGCCGAATTGAATCATTCCAAGGAGGAGCTGAAGCAAACCCGGCAGGAAATTGAATCTCTGGACCAGGAGCTGACCTCCACCAAGGAAGAATTGGCCGAAAAGGCGAATAAGGTCGAGAGCCTTGAGCGGGAGTACGTTTCCGCGTTCCACCACGGTTACAGTCAAGCGGCTCCCGGAGCTGCACCGACGACCGCATCCGCTACGGAACAAAGTGTTACGCCAACGGTGCAAACCGAGGCATCCACACCGAAAGCGAAGACGGACGCGGATGAAGGCATCGTGATCGAAAACGACGGAGAAGAAGATGAATCGTCCGATGTCGCCGGCGACCTGACCATCGACGAGGGTGACGACGACGTACCGATGGATGAGCCTGTTGCGGAGGAAAATGACATCGCTGCAGCCGAAGCTGCCGTTCCCGCTTGCTTAGACACCGATAATTCCGCCGAGCAAACTCAATCCTCGGAAGAAGAACCGAGCCCTGAACTCGCAAGTTCGGAAGACGATATGGACGCCGATCTGGATTGGGGGGCTGCGCTGGCCGAACAAGCGGCTTCGGAAGCAACGGATGACAACCCACCGGTCGCCCCTGAGTCAGCCGAGGAAAAAGCGGTATCGGAAGTCGTCGCCGAAAACGATAGCGAAGACATCGATATGGAACTCGACTGGGGAGCCGCACTGGCGGAACAGGCGGCTAGCGGAGAGGCGAACGACGACCTGTCGATTACGCCAGGACTCGCCGAGAAAAAAACCGAATCCGAACTCGCGGCTTCGGATGAAGAGGATCTCGACCTCGATTGGGGCTCGGCTCTGGCCGAACAAGCGGCCTCCGAAAGCGCCGCTGACGACGAAGTACCCGTGAAGAACGCTGGCTAAATCCGTTACCGCCATTCCGTCGCGATGTTAGGACAACGGCGCTACGCGATCTGTCTATCCGATTGAATCAGATCAGTAGACGCTTGGGATTGGGTACACTGCCTTCTGGTAGCAGCGGCTTGATCTCCGCCACACCGTATCCTTGCGCATAGTCGACACCGATTTCCCTGACCTTCTCGAGAATCATTTCCGATTCGACGAATTCGGCGATCGTCTTCAATCCCATCACATGTCCGATGTGATTGATTGATTCGACCATGGCGCTGTCAATTTCGTCCTCGACCATATCCCGCACGAAGACGCCGTCGATCTTCAGAAAATCCACCGGCAACTGCTTGAGATAGCCGAACGACGACAGGCCGCTGCCGAAGTCGTCAAGCGCGAACAGGCATCCCGCGTCCTTGAGTTTGTTGATGAAGGTGACGGCGTTGCCCAGGTTGGCGATCGCGGCCGTCTCCGTGATCTCGAAACAGATCTGATGCGCACTGACCTGGTATTGACGCAAGGCACAGATGACGAAATCGGCGAGATTGGGATCACTCAGCGACGCCCCCGAAACGTTGATCGAGACAACGCATTTCTCCCGTTGCCAGTGCACGTTGTTCTTCAATACCTGATTGATGACCCAGCGATCGATATCCTGCATCAGACCATGGCGTTCGGCGGCCGGAATGAAGGCCATCGGACTGACCAACTCTCCGTCCTCCTGGCGCATCCGGATCAATACCTCGTAGTAGTCGGGATTCCCGGTCAGGGAAATCGCCTTCTGAACATGGAGTTCAAACAGGTTCTCGTCCAGAGCCCGGGTCAGGCGCGTGATCCACTGCATCTCGCCGCTGCGCTGACTGAGTTCCTCATCGTTCTCGCGATAGATGTAGTAGCCGTTCCTGCCCTTGTCCTTGGCCATATAGCACGCGGTATCGGCATGTCTCATGACCGTCACGGCATCGACGCTGTCGGCATTGATCGCGGCCAGGCCGATGCTCGCGCCGATCTGGAACACCTTGTCTTCCCAGGCAAAACGAAACTCCTTGACGCGGCGGCAGATATTTTTCGCGATCTCCTCGGCGCGCTCCATCGGACATTCGCCGAGCAGCACCGCGAATTCGTCGCCGCCGATGCGGGCGAGCAGATCGCGATCGCGAATCTGCGAACGCAGGATCTCCGCCAACTGCCGCAACAATTCATCGCCGGACACATGACCACAGGTGTCGTTGACTACCTTGAAATGATCGAGGTCGATGAAACAGAGTACGTGATCGACGCCCTCTTCGACCGACTTGTGCAACAACGCCCGCAAAATCCGTTCGAACTCATTGCGATTGCTGAGACCGGTCAAGGCATCGTGATTCGCCTGATGCGAGATCTTCCGCGCCATGCCGCGAATCTCCGTCATATCGTGCATGGCCAGCACTGCACCCGTAATGGCGTGCTGGCTGTCATGCGTCGGCGCGATGATGATTTCAACCGAGAACTCCCTGCCGTCAAGCCGATTGAGCAGCATATGGGTACTCAGGATTTCACGATGCCCCTTCTCGATGCAGTTCGAGATTCGATAGGATTCGGGCTTGCGTTCACGTTCGTCGATGATGTCGAACAAGGCCAGCAGATTGCCTCTCGCCTGCGCATCCTCGAGCTCCAATCCAGCCAGGCGCTCGGCGACCGGATTCATGTAATCGATATTGAGATCGCGATCGATACTGATCACGGCATCGCCGACGGAATCGAGAATGACCTGGGCGCGCTCCTTGGCTTGAATGAGGTTTTCCTCGATGGTCTTGCGCGCCGTGATATCCGTGCGTATCGCGATAAACTGATAGGGCTTTCCCTTATCATCCAGGAAGGGCACGATCGTGCTGTTGCACCAGAACAATTCTCCCTGTTTGCTGCGATTGCAGATCTCGCCCTGCCAAACCTTGCCGGCCAGCACCGTGTTCCAAAGGTTGGAGAAATACTCCTTGCTGTGCATGCCCGAATTCAGGAGGTTGTGGTTTGCGTTCAGCAATTCCTCGCGGCTATAGCCGCTGCCCTCGACGAAACGATCGTTGGCGTAGGTGATGTTGCCTTCCAGATCCGCGATGCTGACGATGGAGTGTTGATCGAGCGCGAACTTCTGGTTGCGCAGTTCGGAAAGCACCCCTGTCAGACGATGCATGTTGCGATAGAGCAGATACAAGGCGAGCAGTACGCAAACGGCGAAGAACAGCGTGAGCCAGAAAAACACCTGGCTCATGACTTCCCAGTGCTGCATCACCGACTCGCGCTGCTTCAGGTACAGGCGCTCGAGGTGTTCATATGGGAACTGCGTCAGTTGTAGGATCTCGTTCCTGAGATCCTTGACGACGGGAAGGTCCTCGATCACGAGCTCCAGATGTCTCAACAGTTCGAGGCGGTCGCCGTACCTGCTTACATCCGGCAGGAATTTGTCGCGCCAGATATGGATCTCGTTCAGCATATGTTCCCTGATGCTGGGAGAGAGATTAAAGTTGTAGGCGAACAGATCGTTGATGAAATCGCTCACCAACATATACCATTCGTTGTCGATCTCGCCGATCTCGCCCGTGGTCAACGCGTTTCGAGCCGCGCGCGACGAAAGAAAACGCTGGGAGTTTCTGAGAATGGCGTGCTGAGTCTTATAATCCTCCAGCACGCTTTCGAGCCGTATCTCGCTCTGGTGAATCAGCGCCAACTGACTTTTGATGTCCGTTGACCCGTTCTCCGACAGTACGGCGAAGATGTCGCGCCGCATCGTACTGCTGATCCGAAAGAGTTCGGATTGATCGTGGCTCAGACGATCGTAATTGAGTTGCTCACCGGTATCGAGCGCCATGACGTCATAGGCGATGGCCTCGTTCAGACGCTTGACCAAATTGACGTTCTCCATGAATCGGGTTTCGATGGCCCGGTCCTGCCTGTCGGTGACCTGGACGTAGACCAGAGCCAACAACGTCACGATCAGGAGCGTACTTGCTGCGAGAACCCGTTTCATCCTGTCATTGACTCCGCCCGGTGTCATGCCGGCGGCCGGCCCGTCAGGGTTTTGAGAAATTTCACGATCATGTGGATATCCGAGCGAGTGGGCACGCGTCCCAACTGATGGCGAAACATGATCTCCACGACATTTTCGAGTTTCGGTACGCTGCCGTCATGCAAGTATGGTCCCGTTATAGCGATATTGCGCAGGCTGGGCACCCGAACCCGCTGCACGTCCTCAGGCCGTCCCGTCACACTGTAGCGATCGGCTACGTCCGTCATGGCGTCGCTATCGGTATAGGGAACGATCACGCCAAGCTTCTGGTATAGGTTGGTACCGATGTTCATGCCTTGATGACACGCGATACAGCCGTAATCCAGGAAGAGCTTGAGCCCGTTTACCTCGTCGTTATCCAAAGCATCCAGATCGCCCGACAGAAAGCGATCGAATCGGGAGTTGGCGGATACGAGGCTTCGTTCATAGGCCGCGATGGCGCCAATGATCTGTTCCTTGTCGATGGGGTCCGTCCCGAAGACCGTTGTAAACAGCGTATTATATGCCGGATCGGTCCTGACCAGGTTAATCACTCTGTCCCAGTCTCCGGCCATTTCGACCGAACTGACGATCGCCCTGTCGGTTTGTTCCTCCAGACTGCGAACGCGTCCGTTCCAATAGAAGCGATCGTAAAAACGAACGTTAAATATACTCGGCGTATTGATGTGATACTCGGGCCTGGCATACGGTTTCCCGTCGGTGCCCCCAAGATCAAGCCGGTGACAACTCTCGCACGCCACGTCCTGTTGCCCCGAAAGACGTGTGTCCGTAAACAGCCGCTTGCCCAGCGCGACAAGGGCGGGATCGCCGGACACGGCAACGTGGTCGGGGATCGGCGAAATAACCCGGGATATCTCGTCCTTCACGACGAGCTTGTCGTTCCAGGCGACGGTGGCCGCCCCTACGGCCAACATCGGCACCGCAAGTAGAAGGCCCATCGTGAGCCCTCGCAAACCGGAGAATCGGAAGCGCCTCATCGGGCGTTATGAGCGGTCAAATACCGAGGTATCCACCTTCACTTCCCCACCCTGTTCCAATGTTCAAGCACATGCGCCTTCCCCCTATTTATTTATTTCGCAGGTATGGGCTAGGTTATCGGCAGGGAGGCAAGCCTCCCTGAATCTATTATTACGTGCCTTTCACCGCGCTAGCCCCGCCGCAGGCGCGCCAAGCGCAACCGCAACGCGTTGAGTTTGATGAAGCCGCCGGCGTCGCGTTGATCGTAAGCACCGGCATCGTCCTCGAAGGTCGCGATTCGATCGTCGAACAGACTGTCCGACTCCGATCGACGGCCGACGACGTTGATACTCCCCTTGTAAAGCTTGAGCCGAACCTGGCCGTTGACGCGGCGTTGGGACTCGTCGATCATGCCTTGAAGGAGTTCCCGCTCCGGGCTCCACCAGTAGCCGTTGTAGATCAGGCTGGCGTAGCGCGGCATGAGTTCATCCTTGAGATGCGCAACCTCGCGATCGAGCGTGATCGACTCGATGGCGCGATGCGCCTTAAGTAGGATATTGCCGCCCGGTGTCTCGTAGCAACCGCGCGATTTCATGCCGACGTAGCGGTTTTCGACGATATCGAGACGGCCGATGCCGTTTTGCCCGCCGAGCTGGTTGAGCCGCTCCAGGACCTTTGCCGGAGACATGGCCTGACCGTCGATCGCGACGACGTCGCCCTGAGCGAACTCGAGTTCGATGTAGACCGGCTGATCCGGGGCCTCTTCGGGCGACACCGACCAACGCCACATATCCTGTTCGGGCTCCGCCCAAGGGTCTTCAAGGATGCCGCCTTCATAGGAAATGTGGAGCAGATTGGCGTCCATGGAATATGGGGAACCCTGGCCCTGGCGGCGTTTCTGCTCGATCGGAATGCCGTGCTGCTCCGCATAGTTCAACAGCTTCTCGCGCGACAACAGATCCCATTCCCGCCACGGGGCGATGATGCGGATGTCGGGCCGCAGGGCATAGGCGCCGAGTTCGAAACGGACCTGATCGTTGCCCTTGCCGGTGGCGCCGTGGGAAATCGCGTCGGCGCCGGTCTCGTTGGCGATCTCGATTAGGCGCTTGGCGATCAGCGGACGCGCGATAGAGGTGCCGAGCAAATACTCGCCCTCGTAGATCGCGTTGGCGCGAAACATCGGGAACACGAAATCGCGGACGAACTCCTCGCGCAGGTCCTCGATGTAGATCTCCTTGATGCCCAATGTCTTGGCCTTGGCGCGTGCGGGTTCCACCTCCTCGCCCTGTCCGAGATCGGCCGTGAAAGTCACGACCTCGCAATTGTAGACGTCCTGCAGCCAACGCAGGATCACGGAGGTATCGAGCCCTCCGGAATAAGCCAGCACGACCTTCTTGACCGTACCTTTGTCAATCATCTCGCATTCTCCTCGTTCAACCCTTGCGCGCGGAGCGGCGCAACCGGGCCAGCAAGCGGCGCGCCATCTCGCCGAACATCTCGGTCTGTGTCGGGTGCGGATGAATGGCCTCCGCAACCTGCTCCAGCGTCATCTCGCCGGCCACCATCATGACGCCTTCGCCGATCAGCGTGTCGGCATGGTCGGCCAGGAAGTGCACGCCGATGATCCGGTGATTGGACTTGTCTACGACAAGCTTGATCAACCCGTGCGTCTCGCCGGTGATCATGGCCTTGGCGTCGATGCTCATCGGCATCTTGACCTCTACCGCATCAACACCGGCCGCCTTGGCCTGCTCGCTCGACAAACCGACAAAGGCCGCCTCTGGGCGCGTGAAGATAACGCCGCAGTCGCGATCCTGACGATAGCGGGCGCGCTCGCCCAGCATCGTTGCAGCGGCCACCCGGCCCTGCTGACCGGCCGTATGGGCCAGCATCAACCCGCCGATGACATCGCCGACCGCAAAGATGTGCGGCACGCTGGTACGACAGCTCACGTCCGTCGTGATGACGCCCTTGTCCGAACGCACGCCGGCCTTGTCGAGCTTCAGGGGCTCCAGTACCGGCCGCTTGCCGGTGGCCATGATGACATATTCCGCGTCGAGTGTGTGAGAACTGCCGTCCGCATCCGTGTAATCCACCTTGACGTCGCCTGGCGCCCCCTTGATCGCGCCGACCTTGACCGAGGTCTTGACATCGAGCCTCGGGTCCTCGACGAGGATCGCGGTCAACTGCTTGGCCACCTCGGATTCGACTTCCATCAGGATACGCTCCTGGGCCTCGAGCAGCGTGACCTCGGCCCCGAAGTCCTGGAAGATCTGGGCCATTTCGAGCCCGATGGCGCCGCCGCCGATCACGGTGAGGCGCTTCGGCGCGGCCGGAAGATTCCAAACCGTGTCTGAGGTCAGGACCGCGCCGCTGGACAACCCGTCCCACGCGCCGTCGATCGGCGGCATGAACGGAGGCGCGCCGGTGGCGATGAC
>WGNS01000040.1 GCA_016124415.1 Gammaproteobacteria bacterium
AATGACTCTACGGCGCATATAGCTGAATTTAGATGATCTACACCCGTCAGGCTCCGCCCTCCGGATTCCGACATCTAAATCCAGCTGCACCTATCCCGGTCTACTCGCCTTCGCGTCGCTCTCCATGGCTCGCAGTAGAGGTGAAGAGACTAAATTTTGTACAGCGGCTCATTTTAATCTCCCCGGCCCCTTTGACTTATGGGTCTCTATTTTAGCGGCCAACGTTCGAATTCATCGGATGTTATAGGCGGGGCTTATTGGCGCTCGACCGCCGACCCCATATCATCTGCCTTTATTTTCGACAAAGTTCGCCAAATTCTCCAGCGACGAGCTCATCCCTACTTCATGGTCTTCAGGGCGAATACCGCTAGGTCCGTTCTCTGACCGCATTGTGACGATGGCGCCCTCATGCTCCGGCTGCAACGTCCACACCATGTGCATGACACCGGCAAACGCGGGGCCCCGTCGCTCCGGTATGCTCGCGATGACTCGATGTCCAACTTCGGATCAGCGGCGCGAAGCACCGTCCGCCGAAGCATCCGCGCGTCCTTGGCGCCGCAGGACGACATGTGTGGCCTTCTCCGATGCCACGAATTCGACGCATTCGTATCCCAGGGCCCGCAAGTCGACGCCTTCGAACAGCCGCTCTCCGCCGCCGATGCGCACATCCTTTCCGCCGGCCGCATCGCGCGCGTTCTCAAGCGCATCGCGAATGCCGCCCGTGACGAAGTGGAACGTCGTGCCGCCTTCCATCTCGATGGGCGGACGCGCATGATGCGTCAGGATGAAGACCGGAACGTGATACGGTGGATTGTCTCCCCACCAGCCTTTCCAGTTCATGTCGGTCCAGGGCCCACGAAAGGGGCTGAACATGTTCCGCCCGAGAATCCAAGCCCCCACGTGCTCAAAGCCACGAGCGGCGAAGTCATCGTCGACCCCGGTCGTGCCGTCGTCCTTCCCGAACAAGGCCCGCTGGAACGTGCGCGTTGGAAACAACCACTGGTGCAGATCCGCCCCGCCAACGCCGAGCGGATTGTCGATGTTTTGATTAGGCCCCGCTCCGTATCCGTCCAGCGAGATAGTGAAGCCCTCAACGCGAACTCGTGTCATCTATGCCTCCGTTTGAATGCCTAACGCTATAGCGAGGGCACCACGCTTTCATCACCCATCCCTGTCCTTGTTTGCCGTCGAGCATAGCGCTCAACCCCAGGCCGAACAAGCCGATCGGATGTTGGGCGTTGCCGCACAGCCCAACCTTACGGTCTACGCCGCCAGAAGCCGCCTGATCACGGATTCCGCCTGCCCCAGATAGTGGCCTCCAAACAGATTCAGGTGATTCAGGATGTGGTAGAGGTTGTAGAGATCGCGCCGGATCGTGTATCCGGAATCGATGGGCCAGGCAGACTGATAGGCCCTGTAGAAATCCGACGGCAAACTACCGAAGAGTTCGGTCATCGCCAAGTCGCATTCGCGGTCGCCGTGGTAGCAGGCGGGGTCGAAGATGACCGGATTGCCTTCGCTATCGGCGGCGCAATTGCCGCCCCAGAGGTCGCCGTGCAGCAACGAGGGTTCGGGTTGGTGACCGGCCAATAAACCGGGCATCGCCGCGAGCAGGCGTTCGCCCTGGCGCTGGAGACTGCCGCCGTAGCCGTTACGGGCGGCGAGATCGAGCTGGAAGCCGATGCGGTTTTCGGACCAGAATTTGATCCAGTCGTTTTGCCGAGCGTTGTCCTGCGGTGTCGAACCGATCGTGTTGTCGCGAGTCCAGCCGTAGTCCTTGGCGCGGCTTCGGTGCATTTGGGCGAGCTGTTCGCCGAAGCGTCCCGCGCTCGCCGCACCCAGGGGCCTGAGATCGATATATTCGAGGATCAGGCAGGCGCGGCCGGCGTGGATGCCGTGCCCGATGACCTCGGGCACGCGGACGCTGTTGCTCGCCCGTATTTCGGTCAGACCTTCCGCCTCGACCGCGAACATGTCGTAGGCGTCAGGATCGTTGAGTTTAACGAAATACGCGTGCTCGCCGCTGTCGATGCGATACGTCTGGTTGATGCAACCACCGCCGACGGAACGCAGGAAAAGGTCGCCCGATAGCGGGACGCCGAGTTCGTCCAGGGCGGCGGTCAGGGCTTGGCGGAGGGCTTCGGACATGGTCGTCGAAGAAACGTTGGGCTTCGCTCACGCTCAGCCCAACCTACGGTCAGTCCGTTAGCGCCTTGGCGTACGCCTCTTCCGAGATCTGCCGCCAGCCGTCGTTGTTGGCCTGGAAGGCCTCGTAGGCCTTGCGCACCTTGGCGAATTCGGCATTTTTGGCCGATTCCTCGTCGAGCACTTCTTTCGTGAAACCGTGAAGCGCATGCAGGACTTCCGGCGGGAACGGCAGCACCTCGACCTTGTGCTTGTTCTTCAGCGTATCGAGCGCCTCCAGGTTCTTGGCCTCGAACTCCGACAGCATCTTGAGATTCGCCGCCATGGCGGCCGTCTCGACGATCAGTTGGAGTTCTTTGGGCAACGATTTCCAGGCCTCCTTGTTGACCGTGAGTTCGAGCGCGGGGCCCGGCTCGTGCCAACCCGGATAGTAGTAGTGTTTGGCGGCACGGTAGAGTCCGAGACGGAGGTCGTGGAACGGCCCGACCCATTCGGTGGCGTCGATCGTGCCGCGCTCGAGGGCCGTGTAGATCTCGCCGCCCGACAGCAGCACGGGGTTCACGCCGGCCTTGGCGATGACCTTGCCGCCGAGTCCGGGGATGCGCATCTTGAGGCCTTTGAGGTCGTCCAGCTTAACAATGCGTTTGCGAAACCAGCCGCCCATCTGCACGCCGGTGTTGCCCATCGGGAACGGCACGAGGTTGTGCGCGCCGTAGACCTCCTGCCAGAGCTCGAGACCGCCGCCACCGTAGAACCAGGAGTTCATGCCTTGGGCGTTGAGCCCGAACGGCACGGCCGTGAAGAACTGTGCGGCGGGGATCTTGCCGGACCAGTAATAGGCCGCTCCGTGCCCCATCTCGACGCTGCCCTGGGAGACGGCATCGAAGGTCTGCAGGGCCGGGATCAACTCGCCGCCGGCGAAGACGTTGATCGTGAGCTGGCCGCCGCTCATGCGGCGGACGTCCTTGGCGAACTGTTTGACGCCGTCCTGGAAGATCGGGAAATTCGGCGGCCAGGTCGTCACGAGCTTCCAATTAAAGCGCTTCTTGGCCTCCGCCTCTCCGGCCGCTACGATCCCTCCGGCCGCCAGTGCGCCCGCTCCGGCGCGGCGAAAAAAGTCTCTACGCTTCAAGATTCCCCCCTCTTCATTTTCGTTCTCGGGTTTGACATACCGGCAACACGGCATTGATCCGTCAAAGCTCGATCAAGCCGTGATGACAAGGCGTAAACGGGCGAAAAAGCGCAGTGTACGGGACGGTACACGAGCATTTTGAGCACGGTTACAACACCGCCAGCGCGGCTTCAGCGAGCTTTGACTGCGTTTTCGACGAACAGGATAACATCGAAGTCCCGATTCAGCGTCCGGCTATGAAACCCTTGCATGGTCAGGCCTCGGCTGAATCCGAGTCGGTCGCCGACCTTGATCTCCATGCTCGGCGCCGCGATCCACAGTGGCTGGCCATCCTCGCGGACCTGGATGTAGGTGTAGGCCCCTGCCTGAATGACGTCGAGCACGTCGCCAGATCGCGGCAAAGGCTGTTCCCTGACGGCATGCTGCGTCTCCTTGAGCAACCGGTAGCCGCGCGCCTCTTCGTCGGACGCCGTCACGCCCAGCCTGCCGTCGGGTTGGATGTCGGCGTATTCGACGGTCCGGAAATAGCCGTCGCGATTGGTGCCGCCGATCACGTAGAGCCGGTGCTCCGCGACGACGGTAGACAGATTCGCGCGCGGCGAGGACAACGCCGTGGCCGCGCGCCAAGGCGCCAGGCCGCCGTCCTTTTGCACTTCGGCAACCTCGACGGCGTCGCTGTAAATCGCGCCGTCCAGCCCGCCGAGGGCATACAGAAATTCGCGATCGGCAGCGGTCGCAAGCCCGTAGCGGCCGTGTTCGAGGGCCGGGAGCGACTGCCATTGGCCAAGCCCGTGATCCTGGTCCGGCCGGGCGACCTCGACGGCGCGCAAGCCCGTGCCTTCGCGTTCGTTATGACCGCCGACGACGTAGAGCGCGCCGTCTATCCGTTCGGCCGAATGGATGTAGCGCGGCATGGTCAGCCGCCCTTCTTCGACCTGCCAGGGACCAAGGCCGCCGTCGGGCAGGATCTTGGCGCGTTCGACCGTGTCGAGCAGATTGCCGTCGAAACCGCCGATCGCATAGAGCCAACCGTCGATGGCCTCGACCTTGGCGCAACGCCGGGGCCGGCTCAAGGTCTGGGGTTCGGTTTGCCAGGGCCCGAGCGCGCCGTTCGACTGGATCTTCGCGCGCTCAACCGAGGCCAGTAGATGCTTGCCGTGCGGACCGTTGCCGCCGCCGACCGCATAGAGCCAGCCGTTAACGGCCACGGCCGCGAAGAAACCGCGCGCGGTCTGCATCGACGGGCCGGACCGCCAGGATTCGACTTCGCCGTCGGGCTTGATGCGCGTCCATTCGGTCGTGGACAGAAAATCGACGCCGTCGACGCCGCCGAGGACATAGATGACGCCGTTTCCCTCCACGGCCGCAGCACCCGCCCGCGCCGTGGACATGGCCTCGGTCTGCCGCCATCCGTCGAGCCATTGCCCGCCCCACGCCGGCAACGCCGAACCGCAGAGCAATAAGGCGGCGAGGACCGCCCGTCCGCCCGTCCGCCGCCTCACAACGGCTGCTCCAACCGGGCGCACAAGGCATCCAAGTCGTGGATCGGCGGCTCGCACTGAAGGCCGGAACAGCAATAGGCTACGCACCCCTGCGCGGCGGGCAGATAATCGGCCAATACCTTGGGTAGGTCCTCGGCATCGTTCGGGATCGCGACGACCATCCGGCGCGGCGCGTAGCCCGCCAACGCCGCCTTGTGCCAGGCATCGAGTTCGGAACCGGCACCCCGGATCACGATGGTCTGCGGCGGAGCAATCTGTTCCTCAAGCGCGGTGAGCAATATGTCGTGCGCATAGGGCACGTCGGTCAGTTCGGTCCATGCGGCTTTCAAGACCCCGCTCGCGGCGTCGAGATAGGCATTATTCCCGGTCAAATGACCCAAGCGGCCGAGCGCCCGCGCGGCGACGCCGTTGCCGGCCGGCATGGCGTCGTCGACGAAAGGCTTGGCGCGATGGATCAGGGCCTCGTGGTCGTCGGCCGTGAAGTAGAATCCGCCGCGCTCGCGGTCGGCAAAATGCCCGAGCACGGACGCGGCCAGTTCGCAGGCGAAGGCGCAGTACTCGGCATTCCAACGTACCTGGAGCAGCTCGACCAGGGCGTCGATCAGATTGACGTAATCGTCGAGATAGGCGCGCAGATGCACATGGCCGTCGCGCATCGCGGCGAAGAGCCGGCCGTCCTTCCACATGTGCTCGCGGATGCAACGCACCGCGCCTTCGGCGGCTTCGAGGCAGTCCTCGCCCAGACCGTGACGGGCAGCGATCGAGAGCCCGCGTATCATGAGCCCGTTCCAGGACGGCAGGACCTTGTCGTCCAGCCCCGGTGCCGTGCGCTGCGCGCGCCGTGCCATGAGGCGGTCGCGGCAACGTGCCATGATTTCATGGGCCGCATTCGGTTCGCCGCGCCGGCGCAGATGCCAATGGTTCTCGAAATTGGGCGGACGATTCATGCCGTAGCAGGACGCGAATTCGGCGTAGTCGTCGCCGAGCAGCTCGCGAACCTCGTCCTTGTGCCAGACGTAGTAAGCGCCCTCGCCGTTCGGATTGTCGGCGTCCAAGGTGGAATAGAAGCCGCCCTCGGGCGAACGCATCTCGCGCAGCAGCCAGTCCACGGTCTCGCGTGCCGCGCGCGTGTATACCGGATCGCCCGTCACGACCCCCGCCTGGACGTAGAGGGGCAACAACTGGGCATTGTCGTAGAGCATCTTCTCGAAGTGCGGGATCTCCCAGGCGCCGTCGACGGCGTAGCGGAAAAAGCCGCCTCCGACATGGTCGAACAGGCCGCTCGCGGCCATGCGCTCGAGACTGAAACAGGCCATGCGCAGCGCGTCCGCGTCGTCGCGACCGGCGTTGCGGCTCTCGGCCCAGTAACGCATGAGGCGCTCGATATGACCGGGATGCGGGAACTTGGGCGCGCCGCCGAAACCGCCTTCGTCGGCATCGAACTGATGCGTGATCTGGTGCCGCGCCATGTCGAGCGGGGCCGCATCCAGGCGCGCCTCGCCGGCCGCGCCCCGGCTGTCCCGGTCGCCGTCGGCGCGTTGCAACAGCGCGATCAGTTCCTTGCGCTGGGCCGCGATGTCGTCGGCGTGCGTGTGATAGTAGGCCGACGCC
Organism: Gammaproteobacteria bacterium; assembly: GCA_016124415.1. Taxonomy (GTDB): domain Bacteria; phylum Pseudomonadota; class Gammaproteobacteria; order SZUA-140; family SZUA-140; genus RI-283. The sequence continues at coordinate 6,391 of WGNS01000040.1, forward strand.
TGCTCGAGGACGTGCCGGAACGGCGGCATGCCGTAACGCGGCTCGCGCGGAAAATAGGTGCCGGCGAAAAACGGCGCAAGCGTCGCGGGATCGAGGAACACGGTCAGCGGCCAGCCGCCGGCGCGGCGGGCGATGATCTGATGGGCGAGCTGATAGACCTTGTCGAGATCCGGGCGCTCCTCGCGATCGACCTCGATGTTGACGAACAGGCGGTTCATGACCTCGGCCGTGGCGTCGTCCTCGAAGGACTCGTGCGCCATGACATGACACCAGTGGCAGGCCGAATAGCCGATCGAGAGCAGGATCGGCAGCCCGGCCTCGCGGGCGTAAGCAAGCGTCTCGTCGCTCCACACCTGCCATGCCACGGGGTTGTCGGCGTGTTGCAGCAGATAGGGGCTGTGCGCCTCGGAGAGGGTATTCTTGAGCGTCATTGGAGGAGCCGAAAAGGTGACCGAAACGGCCTCCTATCTAATCAGCTACCGTGGTCCCGGGTCAAACCCTTGTGACCGCATTAGGCGCTGAAAAACCCGATGGTGACCAGAATCAACAAAAAGATGCCGAAACCGATCAGGACCAGGCCCAGGATGACCGAACCTCTGCGGAACGACCGGGAAGGCGCCTCGACCAGCAGCTTTTCCAATTCGCCCGAATCGACCAGCCTCTGGTATTGCGCCGGATGATCCTGACGGAACTCCCGTACCGACTGGGTGCCCGTGAACATGACCACGTCCGGCGGAGGCAGCTTGTCGGGACGGAAGTGGTTGTTGAAGAAATGCACCGTGAACAGGAACACCGCCGCCAGGAAGGCCTCTTCGCCGTGGACGAGCGTCGCGACATTGAACACCCAACCGGGCAGATATTCCGCCGTCACGTGAGGGAAGGCCAGCATGAGCCCGCTCCAGCCGATGATGTTCACACCCCAGAAAACGGCCCAGTAGTCGAACTTTTCGTAGTAAGTCCAGCGATCGAACAACGGCTTGGGTCCCTTGCCGACGAACCACTTGAACATGCCCCAGCAGTCGGCGAAATCCTTCCAATTCGGTATCAGGGAGTCGGGACCGAACCAGCGGAAGGAGCGGTCGCGCAGCAATTTCTGCATGACGTAGATGAAGTGGATCATGAAGATGCTCACGAACAGGAACGCGCAGACACGGTGTATCAACCCCAGCGTCCTGGGGCCACCGAAGAATTCGGCCACCCCCGGCGCCCAAGGGCTGTGCGCGAACAGCGCCGTGCTGCCGGTCAACACGAGCGTCATCGTGACGATCGCGAAGACCAGGTGCGCCAGGCGCCAGCCCCATGGAAAACGCTGGAAGTAATGCTTGCCCTCGTCCAGATCGAGATCCTGGGTATTGATGCGCGCGTGCGATTTGCCCTCGCGGCGGTCCCGCCACTCACGGTAGTACCACAGACCGGAATGCGCCCAGAAAAAGATGAAGACGAAGAGCAGCAGGCCACCCATGAACTTGGCCGCGATCCACATTTGAGGATACTTTTCGAAGTCGTGGCTGGTCGCGTGCGGGCCGAACGTGACGTAACCCGCCGTGGCCGTGTACATGCCCTCTTTTTTGTCGGTATGACAACTTTGACAGGTCTTCAAGCGGTTGTCCGGATAGACCTTGGAATCGGGATCATCGACCTTGAGGATGCCGTGGCTGCCGTGGCAATCGAAACACTTCGCCGTGTAGGCGAATCCCAGCCGGTTCACTTGTCCATGGTAAGTCGCGCGATAACTTTTGAGCTGCGCCTTGTGGCAACTGCCGCAGTTTTGCGTGATGGTCAGCTTCACGGGATCGGCGGAGGTGTTGCCGATGTCGTGCGTCGTATGGCAGTCGGAACAGACGGCGGATTTGGGATCATGATTTTCCAACACGGCCCGGCCGTGAACCGATTCCGAATATTCGTCCAGTTCGTCCTCATGGCACTTGCCGCAGATGTTCGGCACGGTAAGATGCCATTCGGTGCGCGCCGCCGTACCTCGAGGGGGAACGTTGAACGTGTGGGTATCGTGGCAGTCGGTGCAGGTGGCGAGCGGACGCTCGGGGTTTTGCTTCGACGGACGGGCGTGAAACGACTTCCGGTAAGCCTCGATGTTCTGCACGACGATGGCAAAACGCGAGTCGGGATCGGCACTGTCCGAGCGTTTTAGCTTCTCCCAAAACGCCTCGTGGCAGCCTGCGCAGGTCGGCGCCGTTACACTCGCGACCTTCTTGTGCGGCGCCTTCAAATCGACGATTTCGGTATGACAGTACGAACAATGCTTCTTCGCGTGAACGCCTTTTGCATAGCTCGCGGGCGAGATCGAATGCAAGGCCCGCTCAACCGGCTCGCCGTCCTCATCGAAACCGTCCGGCACCATGATCTCCGGCTTGGAGGATTCGTGGCAACGAAGACAGGCGGCATCGTCGAAACCGGAGACGACCGTCGGCGCGGCCTGCGCCATACCCATCCATGCGCAAGCCGCCAACAGCAACATGATCGTCTTGACGAATCTCATCTCGGTCTCCGCTCGAGAGAAGGCCCGGGCCCCCTATCGTTAACGTCCCGGAGTCTCTCTATACGAATGTATCGGCTTAGAACGTGTAGGTGTAACGCCCGCCTACGAAGGTAGCCGACTGATCCCACGGATTGACGATCCGGGTGTTTCCGTTGAGATAGGAAAACGAGGTGCCGTCGCTGAAGGCCCACGTCCAGTCGTTGGTCTTCCATACTTCGCGGATCAAATCCAGGCGGATGCTGGAATGCGTGTCGATGACGTAGCGGCCGTAGAGATTCACGCGACTGAGCTTGTTCTCGATATCAGGCAAGGCGACCGTGCCGGCGGGTAACGACGCCGTCGTGACCTGCAGGTAGCTGCCGGTCGTCTTGGTCCAGTCGACATTGATCCCTGTATCCACGGCTTCCGTGACCTGCCCTTGCAGGCCCAGCCCGGCCGTCGTCCCCTTTCCGTTGAGATACGCCTGATACAAAGCGCTACTGAGGACGCCCGCCTGCAACGACTCGTCGGTATCGCGGGAATACCAGCCGACGAGCTTCCAGTCGTCGGTGATGACGTAATCCGCGTCGAGCGACCACATCTTGGCGTCATTGCTTCTGAGACCGCCCTGCTGAGTCGCCGTATCCGGGTAACTGTCGCTCGCGTTGGAATAGGTGAACTGCACGCCCAGCGTCTGCCTGGGGACCCAGTCCAACATGAGTTTCCACATGTTGCGCTTACGATCGGCGATGTGTACCGGCGTGATGTTGTTCCAACCCGTCTCTCCGGGGACATAGGATGAGCCGTCGCGTTCGGCATGCGAGTAGCGCAACGACCCGTTCAGCGTGGCCGACAAACTGCGGCGCAGGCCGACCCGGTAAGTGGTCTCGTCCACCTCGGTGCGGTAGGGCGAAAAGAACTCCGCGGTGGTATCGATACTGCTGTCGTATTCGCGCTTGCGATGCAGATAGTCGAGACCGGCCGTCGCGCTGTAACCGTCCGGCAGGCGGTAGGTGCCTTCCGCCATGGCGGAGGACTTAGTGTTGCTGAACGGGTTGTTGTGGTAGAAAACCGTGGCTGCCGTATTCTGACCGTCGATCCTGACCGGCGTATCGTCCTGACGATCCCAATAATTGAGTTTGGCAACCAATGAAAGCATCTGCATGGGATGCGCGGTGACGCCGAGCATGGCCTCGGTCGTGTTGACCTCTCCCTGCAGGCTGGACCCGGCCGTCGACATCGGCGCCCATGCCGACACGCCGTTGTTGTTGGTGTTGATGAAGGACGCATCCTGTTTTGCATGGGTGTAGGAGAGCTTGAACAAGCCCCGCGTCACGGGCGTGAACCGATAGTTGCCCTGGACGTAGGCCTGATGCGCGTAATTGTCCGGCGGCAGCGACATTTCCGTATAACCGCCTGCGGTGCCGATCACGTCCAGCCGTGACTTGTGATTGTCGTACCAGCTGCCGTAGTAGCCGCCGCTGAGATTGAGCCTCTCACCGGCGTAGCTCAACAGCGCGTCGAGTTGGCGCGTCGTGCTGTTACTGCGAGCCATGGAGAGCGACGCGAAGGCGAGTAGACCGGGATAGGTGCAGCTGGATTTAGATGTCGGAATCCGGAGGGCGGAGCCTGACGGGTGTAGATCATCTAAATCCAGCTATATGCGCCGTAGAGTCATTGTG
>WGNS01000090.1 GCA_016124415.1 Gammaproteobacteria bacterium
CTCGAAACCGAGCAACACGATCGCGCGACTCACGGTGCTGATCGGTGTGTTTCCGGGGTTATAGAAAAAGCTGTTGGCCGCGCGCAGCAGCCGCGTGGTCATCGAGGCGTCCTGAAAAATGACCTCGGCGAGTTCGGTGGCGGATTGATCGCCGCGGGAGGCCTCGCCGGCAATGACGCGCGCCGTGCTGGCAAAGGCAGGCATCTCGCGATCCGAGAGCTGTCTTACCCAGAAATCCAGGTCGCGCTGTTCCTCGTCCGCAGTGCCGTTATGCTTGGTGGAAGGGCCGGTTTGCATGACTACGTTAGCGGCCATCCGGCCCAGGGCTTTCAGCCTGGCGATCCGGGAATTCCGAACGCCCCGATCGTGGTAGTCAGCCTACGTGCTTTCCCGCCGCTTGAAGGTCGGCGTGATAGGAGGAGCGGACCAGAGGGCCACTCGCGACATGCGTGAATCCGAGTGCCTTGGCCTGTTCGGCGAGGCGATCGAATTCGGCGGGCTCGAGATAGCGATCCACCGGCAAATGATGGCGGCTGGGCTGGAGATACTGTCCCAGGGTCAGGCGCTCGCAGTCGTGCGCGCGCAGGTCGCGCAGGAGTTCCATGACCTCTGCTTCCGTCTCGCCCAGACCCAGCATGATCCCGGATTTGGCCGGCACCGTCGGGCAGATCGCCCGGAAGGCCCGGATCAGGTCCAAAGACTCCTGATAATCCGCGCCCGGCCTGGCCCGACGATAGAGGCGGGGCACCGTCTCGAGATTGTGATTGAAGACGTCGGGCGGCGTCTCGGCGAGGGTCTCGATCGCGCGCGCCTGGCGTCCCCTGAAATCGGGCACGAGGACCTCGATCTGCGTTTCGGGCGAGTGCTCGCGCAGTGCTGCGATGCAGGCCGAGAAATGGGCGGCGCCGCCGTCGCGCAGATCATCCCTGTCGACCGAGGTCACGACGACGTATTTGAGTCCCATGGCCCGCACGGTTTCGGCGAGTTTTAGGGGTTCGTCCGCATCCAGGGCGTTGGGCTTGCCGTGGGCGACGTCGCAGAACGGGCAGCGTCGGGTGCAGATGTCGCCCATGATCATGAAGGTCGCCGTACCGTGGCTGAAGCATTCGCCGAGGTTGGGACAGGAGGCTTCCTCGCAGACCGTGTGCAGGTTCTGTTGACGCAGGATCTGCTTGAGTTCTGAAATGCGCGGGCTCGCCGGTGTGCGCACGCGAATCCAGTGTGGCTTGCGCTGCGGGTTTACGGTCGGTTCGATCTTGACCGGGATGCGGGCGACCTTGTCGGCGCCGCGCTGGCCGGTGTTGACGGCGTCTGTCTTCTGTTCTGGCATATTGGGGATCGGAGGGTGCGGTGGATTCGTGGCGGACATCATATCAGAGATTCGATGCCGTACGCTTGGTCGACAACGCGTGGGTCAAGTGCGATAGCATGGCGGTGCGAACCTTTTCCATGTCGCAGTCGGCGACGAGTTCCGAAATCTGGATGACCTCGAGACCGGCATAGCCGCACGGATTGATGCGCCGGAACGGTTCGAGGTCCATGGCGACGTTGAGGCTCAGGCCGTGATAGCAGCAACCACGGCGGACGCGGATGCCGAGCGAGGCGATCTTGCGGCCGTCGACGTAGACGCCGGGGGCGTCGGATCGCGCTACGGCCTCGATACCGTAGTCGGCGAGCAGGGCGATGGCTGCGTTTTCGAGCAGCGATACCAGGGCGCGAATGCCGAGCCCGTGGCGGCGCAGGTCAAACAAGGTATAGAAAACGGCTTGCCCCGGTCCGTGATAGGTGACCTGGCCGCCGCGATCGGACTGCACGACGGGGATCTGCCCGGGATCGAGCACATGCTCTCGCCGGCCGGCCTGGCCTAGCGTAAAGACGGGCGGGTGTTCTACGGTCCAGATCGCATCCGGGGAGGTGGTGTCGCGGTTGGCCGTGAAATGCTGCATGGCCGCCATGATCTCGCCGTAGTCGCGGATCCCCAGATGACGGACCTGGAGTTCGGCAAAGGCGTTGGTCATCACTGACTCAGAGGTTTGCAGGTCGTTGAAAAACACTCAGGCGAGTGCAAGACAAGGTAAAAATCGGCGAGAAAGCGCAGAGTACGCGCTAGTTTGCTGCTTCGCAGCTCCGCATTTTTGAGCCGATTTAACGCAGGATTGCGCCGCATGAGTGTTTTTCAGAGGACCATCGTCAGGTGTTCAGAGGCGCTCAGACTCATATAGATCGCATCGAGCTGTTCCCGGCTCGTGGCCTGGACCGTGACCGTGATCGACAGATAGTTGCCGCCCTTGCTCGGACGCGTGCGGATCGCTCCCTCGCCCAGATCGGGCACGTGCGGACTGACCAGCGCGTAGACGATGGCGTCGAGATCGTCGCGTGCCTTGCCGATCGCCTTGATCGGAAAGTCGCAAGGGAAGGTGAGCCCCGACGTTTCCTGATCGCTCATGCGGCGTCTCCGGAGCGCAGAAGATCGGTATAGACGCGATAGTGCGCCATCATCTGCGCCCATACCGGCCCCGGCTCGCCGGTCCCGACGGCCTGTTCATCGATCTCGGTCACGGGCAGGATTTCACGCGTCGAACTCGTCACCCAGACCTCGCTGGCCTCGGCGAGCATGTCGCGCGTGATGTCGGCTTCACGGCATGGGATGCCGTGCTCGCGGGCCAGTTCGAGCAACAGATCCCGCGTGATGCCGGGCAGAAGGAAGGGGCCGCGCGGCGGCGTCAGCAAGGTGCCCTTGTGGACGATGAAGACGTTGCTTGCGGCGCCCTCGGTCACCAGATCGTCACGCACGAGGATGGCTTCCGTACAACCGTGATCGATCGCCTCCTGACGCAGCAGGATGTTGGGCAGCAGCGCGATGGTCTTGAGGTGACAGTAGCGCCAGCGGATATCATCGAGCGTGATGGCACGGATGCCCATGGCGAGCAAGGCCGGCTCGGGCGGTTTGCGGGTCGTCGCCATCATGAAGACGGTCGGATCGACGCCCGCAGGGAAGGCATGGTCGCGGTACGCCGCGGCGCCGCGCGTGATCTGAAGATAGATCGATAGCTCGCCGCCGCCGTTGTGACGGATGAGTTCGTCGATGGCGTGTATCCAGTCACGGTTGGTCAGCGGCATCGACAGCCGGATGCCGTCCAGGCTGCGCTGCAAGCGGTCCAGATGTTCCTGAAGACGGAAGGCCTTGCCGGCGTAGACCGGTATGACCTCGTAGACGCCGTCCGCGAACAGAAAACCGCGGTCGAGCGGCGAAACCCGGGCCTCGGCCAGGGGCATGAACTCATGGTTGAGGTAGACGATCGGGGCGTTCATTTATTTAAACATCAGTTTGACTTCGTCGATCAGGCGTGTGCTGAGGCTGCCCTCGCTCACGTTCTTCAGTGCGTACAAGGGCCGTTCGGCCACGGTATCTCCGTCCAGCGCGACCTTCATGTCGCCGAGCTTCTCGTCCTTTTGTACGGGCGCGATGATCGGGGCGGTGATGTTCATGCTGGCCTTGAGGTTCTGGTATTGCTGGTGCGGGATCGTGACGTAGAGATCCTTCTTGAGGCCAAGGGGAATCGATTTGATCTCGCCTTTCCAGATCTCCGGCGACGTGACGGTTTGTCCCGCCGCGTAGAGCTTATGGGTCTCGTAGAAGCGGAAGCCGTAGTTCAGGAGCTTGCGGCTCTCGTTGGCGCGCGCGTCCTCGCTCTTGGTGCCGAGCACGACCGAGATCAGGCGCATGTCTCCCTGTTTGGCGGAGGCGACCAGACAGTAACCGGCCGATTCGGTATGCCCCGTTTTCAGGCCGTCCACCGAAGGGTCCCGCCAGAGCAGCTTATTGCGGTTGTATTGCTCGATGCCGTTGTAGCGGAATTTGTGCTGGGAATACCAGGTGTAGTGGTCCGGATAGTCGTGAATCAGGGCGCGGGCCAGGATGCCGAGGTCATGGGCCGTCGTATAGTGATCGGGATCGGGCAGTCCGGTGGCGTTGACGAAATGCGAGTGCAGCATGCCGAGGCGTTGGGCGTACTGATTCATGAGCGAGGCGAAGGCATCCTCGCTGCCGGCCGCGTATTCCGCAAGCGCGATACTGGCGTCGTTGCCGGATTGGATAATCATGCCCTTGAGCAGGTTTTCGATGCTGACCTTGGAGTTGACCTCGATAAACATCTTCGAACCGCCCGTGCGCCAGGCCTTTTTGCTGATCGTCACCATATCGCTGAGCTTGATACGCCCGTCCTGGATCTCGGAGTAGACGATATAGGCCGTCATGAGCTTGGTCAGGCTGGCCGGCTCGATGCGTTCGTCCATATTGTGGTCGACGATGATCCTGCCGCTGTCGAAGTCCTCGAGCAGATAGGATCGGGCCTCGACCTCGGGTGGCGGCGGAATCGGCGGCGCGGCGGCTTGCGTCGTCTGAGCTGCGATAAGACAGAGGGCCAGGGCCAGAATGCGGCCTTGCAGGTACATGAACCCACGCGTATGCGCGTTCAAAATTCGATGAGGCGCGCCGTTGGACGCGGTGCGAAATATCACTACTGAATCTCCCTTCGGGTTGTTCGGCGGCCATGGCCTGCCGCAAGGTTCGATTGTGGACTTGGTTCCCGGATTAGGCCTGAGTTGAGCCGGGGAAGGCTAGATTTGGCCCATTGTAACGGCTCTTCGCCGTACAGGGTAGGCTGGCCCATCGGTATCGCTATTCCGCGACGACCCTGATATTACCTATGCCTGCCTGAGCCAGCCGCTGAATGATCCGATCGGCGCTGGCCTGATCAGGCAGTGGTCCGATACGAACCCGATAGAGCGCGGTTGCCGGATCCCGGCTCATGCTGAGTCCCGCAAGTTCAGGAAAACTGCCGTCGATGCGTTTCCAGGCGCGTTCGGCGTTGTCGCGCTGGCTGTAGGCCCCGAGTTGTAGATAAAGACCGTTTTCCGCGGGTTTAGGTTCCGTGAGCGCACTTGCTGCGGGTTTGGTCTGTTGTACGAGCGTGGGCGGTTGCGACAGAGCGGGTGGTTGTGCGGGGTCGATGGTGCGAATCTCCACCCGGCCGGTGCCGGTCTTGTCGATCCCGAGACGATTGGCGGCAGCATAGGACAGGTCCAGGATGCGGCCCGCCACGAAGGGGCCTCGGTCGTTGATCCGTACGATCACCCGGCGGCCGTTATCGAGGTTGCGCACCTCCGCGTAGGTCGGCAAAGGCAGCGTCTTGTGGGCCGCCGTCATGGCGTACATATCGTAGGGTTCCCGACTCGACGTGTAGCGACCGTGGAATTTGTAGCCGTACCAGGAGGCGACGCCGGTCTGCACGAAGCCCTTGCTGTCCTTGAGCACGGCGTACTGGATCCCGTCGACGACGTAGGTCTCGGGGTTGCCGTATTTGCTGCGTGGTTCGGCATGCGGCACGGCGTCGCGTACCGAACTCAGGTCGATGGACTGGCTCGGGCCGCTGTCGCGGGCTTCGAACATGTGGCCCCCGTAAGGCGGAATCTCGCCGCAGGCGGTCAGGCACGACGCGAACGCCGCAAGCACCCAGGGGCCGAAGGCGCGAACGACTGCCTTAGGGGTTACCGATGGGTAAGTCGGATCGCTCGGGTTGGAATGCCGATACGGGTTCATGCTGGGCGCGCTCAGGGTGGATCCAGGGCGAGGTGGGCGCGCCGCTCGCGAATCTCCTCGCCGAGTTGATAGACGGCCATGGCATACAACGGACTGTGGTTGTAACGCGTGATGGCGTAGAAATTATCGAGTCCGACCCAGAATTCCTGTCCTTGCTGCGTATCGAAGGCGAGCAGGGCCGCCAGCGTATCGTCGGGCAATGGTCGGCTGATCTCGATGCCGTGTTTGCGCAGTTCGCGGACCGGCGTCTTGGGCTTGAGGCCGAGGTCCACAATCCCTTTGTAGTTGTCGCCATGCACGACCGCGGCGCTTACGATCGGTGCGCCGGCTACCCAGCCGTGCAGATTGAGGTAGTTCGCCACGCTGCCGATCGCGTCGCTGGTGCTGTCCCAGAGGTCGCGCTTGTGATCGCCGTCGAAGTCGACGGCGTAACTGCGGAAGCTGCTCGAGATGAACTGGGTCATGCCTATGGCGCCGGCGTAGGAGCCCATGAACGAGAACGGATCCCGTTTCTCCTCACGGGTCAGCAGCAGGAACTGGGTCAGTTCGCCACGGAAGAATTTCCCGCGCGGCGGATAGTCGAAGGCCAGCGTGCTTAGGGAGTCCATGACCCGGTAGTGGCCCTTGTGGCGACCATAATAGGTTTCAACGCCGATGATGGCCGTGACGATTTGGGCCGGCACCCCGTAGCGCTCCTGCGCGCGGGCCAGTTCGTCCTGATGGGCGTTCCAGAACTCCACGCCACCCGCGATCCGCTTTTCGGTCAGGAAGATGGGGCGGTAGTCATACCAGGGTTTCGCCTCGGCCGGACGCGTGATGGCGTCGATGATCTTGTCGCTCGGCTCGACCTTGGAGAACAGCGTCGTCAATTCGGTTTCGTTGAAGCCGTGATCCTTGCTCATCATGTGGATGAAGTCCTTGACCTCGGCCCGATCCTGAAAGGGTTGGGCGAGCGTGGTCGAGGCCACGGCGCAGAGCGCGGCGATGGTCAGGATGTGCAATGGACGGATCATATGCGGATCAACTCGACAGCAGTTTGCGATGGGTTTGGATGGACATCATGATGCCAAAAGCGGCCATCATAGTCACCATCGAGGTGCCGCCGTAGCTGACCATGGGCAGCGGCAGTCCGACCACGGGCAGCAATCCCGACACCATGCCGATGTTGACGAAGGCGTAAACGAAGAACGTCATGGTCAGGCTGCCGCAAAGCAATCGCGAGAACGAGGATCGGGCCAGACTCGCGATGTAGAGGCCCCGGGTGATGACCAGGGCGTAAATCGTCAGCAGGACCAAAACGCCGATCAGCCCGAATTCCTCGCTCAGCACGGCGAAGATGAAATCCGTGGAGCGTTCGGGCAGGAACTGAAGATGGGACTGGGTGCCCTGTAGCCAACCCTTGCCGAACAGGCCTCCGGAGCCGATCGCGATCTTGGATTGGATGATGTGGTAGCCCGATCCCAAGGGGTCTCGTTCGGGATTGATGAAGTTCAATACCCGGGCGCGCTGATAGTCGTGCATGGAATACCAAAGCACCGGCGTCATCGCGGCCATCGCCAGCAACGAACCGCCGACATAGCGCCACGGAATGCCGGCGAGCAGGATGACGAAGGCCCCTGAGCTCACGATCAACAGCGAAGTGCCGAGGTCCGGCTGTTGGATGATCAGGGCGGCCGGTATCAGGATCAGGACCAGCGCTTTGAACAGTTGCCGCTTGGTGGGCGGCAGAGGGCTTTCCGCGAGATACCAACTGACCATGAGCGGTACGGCGATCTTCATCATCTCGGAAGGTTGGAAACGGAATATCCCCAGATCCAGCCAGCGCTGAGCGCCTTTGCCTTCATCGCCGACCAGCAGCACCGCGATCAACAACAGCACGCCGGCGCCGTAGACCCAGGGCGCCCAGATCTCGAAGTAGTGCGGCGGGATTTGCGCGAAGACCAGCATGACCGCGAAGGCGATGCCGAGTCGCGTGAATTGCCGAATCATCATGTTGTGATCCTGGCTGCTGGCGCTGTAGAGCACGACGAGCCCGACAGCCGTCAACACCAAGAGTATCAGGAGCAAGGGAATGTCCAAGTGTAGGCCGCGCACCAGGAAGCGCGCCCGGCGGCGGTCGCCCCAGCGGGGGCGCGGTGTGGATGCGATGTCGTTCATTGCGAACCTCCGATGGCGAGGTGTGGACCGCGGGTCCACAGCTTTCGGTTCGTTCCCGGAACAAGGCGTGCGTTCATCGTGCTATCAGAGACCTTCCAGGTAGGCATCGATGACCTTGCGCGCGATGGGGGCGGCCACCGAGCTGCCGTGGCCGCCGTTCTCGACGATGACCGCTACGGCGATGCGCGGCTTGTCGACCGGTGCGAAGGCGATGAACAGGGCGTGATCCAGGAGTCGCTTGCGCAGTTCCTTGGCATCATATTTCTCGTCCTGTTTGACTGTAAAGACCTGCGCCGTACCGGTCTTACCGGCGATGGGGAACGCCTCGTTCTGATAGATCACATGGGCGGTGCCGTGAATGCCGGTCACGACTTCGCGCATCGCGTCCAGGATGTCGTTCCAGTCCTTGTTCCGCTGGATGCGGATCGGCCGACGCATCTGGGTGGGACGCACGTGCAGGATCTGGTCCTTGGACGATTGGGTCGCATAGACCAGGCGCGGCGTGACGCCCTGCCCTTTGTGACTCAACGTCGCCGTGGCCATGGCGAGCTGTAGGGGCGTGACCAGCGTATACCCTTGGCCGATACCGGTGATCAGCGTTTCGCCCGGGTACCAGGGCCGTTGCCGCGCGCTCCGCTTCCATTCGCGAGAGGGCAACAGGCCCGGCGATTCCCTGCTGGTGTCAATGCCGGTGCGGGCGCCGAACCCGAACGGCGTCAGGAAGTCGTGGATTTCATCGATGCCCAGGGCCTTGGCGAGATCGTAGAAATAGACGTCGCAAGATTCGACGATGGCCTTGTTCAGGGTCGTCGTGCCGTGACCGGCGGTTTTCCAGTCGCGGTATTTATGATCGTCGCCGGGCAGGGAATACCAGCCCGGACAGAACGACGTCGTGTTGATCCGCACCTTGTTGGCCGCCAGACCGTCCAGTCCGATGAAGGGCTTCAAGGTCGAGCCGGGCGGATATTGGCCGTTGATCGCGCGATTGAACAGCGGCCGGTCGCGGGAATTTCTCATTTCGTCATAGCTCGCCTGGTCGATGCCGGTCACGAACAGGTTGGGATCGTAGGACGGCAGGCTGACGCTGGCCAGGAGGTCGCCATTGGACGGGTCGATGGCGATGACCGCGCCCCGGTTGTCCTTCATGGCGATGGTGGCGATGCGCTGCAACTGGGTATCGACGCTCAGATACAGGTTCTGTCCCGATACCGGCGGGACATGCTTGATGACGCGAAGGGTTCGCCCGAGTGCGTTCGATTCGACGTGCTCGTAGCCGACCGTGCCGTGAAGCGTGTCTTCGTAATGTTTCTCGATACCCGTCTTACCGATAAAGCGCGTCGCCCGGTAGTTAGACTCATCGACGTGTTGGAGTTCCTTGACGTTCAGTCGGCCCATGTAACCCGTGACGTGCGCCATGAGCTTGTTCAAAGGATAATCCCGGATCAATCCCGCGTTGACCTCGACGCCGGGCAGCGTATGCAGATTGATGGCGATCTTGGCGACCTCGGAGTCCGTCAGGTGGTAGCGTAGCGTGACTCGATCGAAGGGCTGCTCCTCGCGGCGGTGTTTGCGAAAACGGGCGATGTCGTCGTCGCTGATCGCGATCAGCGACGAGAGCCGCACGAGCGTCTCATCCAGATCGGGCACGCGTTCGGGAATCAGGTCCAGGCTGAATGCGGAGAGGTTTTGCGCGAGAATCTCGCCGTTGCGATCGAAGATCAGGCCCCGGGTCGGCGCGATCGGGTTGATCGTGATGCGGTTCGCGTCGGAAAGCGTCGTGAAGTGTTCGTGATTGATGACCTGCAGGTCGACCAGCCGGATTACGATGACGACGAACAGCACCAGGACACTGGCGATCGCGGTTAAGGCCCGGCGGTTGAATAGGTGGGCCTCCCGGATATGGTTCTTGAGTTCGATGCGATTTGCCATAAGGCGTAAATCAACGGCAACTACGGACGTTCGGGTTCGGTCATGGTCAAACGAAACTTCATTAATGCACGTGCAGCCGGCGGCGCAGATAACGCAGGGTGGTGAAAACGACCGGCCAGAGCAGGGCGCTCGATATCGTCGGCAGGAGGTAGCGCGACATGGGTTCCGTGTGTCCCGAAAAGCCGTCGATCCAAATCTGCAGGAACTGTTGCAGCATGATCAATATGAACACCGTACCCGATTGTTGCCAGAGCGGAAAGACCCGGATGCGCCGATGCAGTTTCAGCGCGATGAATCCGATCAAGGCCAGAGCTAGTGCCTGCTGGCCCAACAGGCCGGAGCGGAGCGCGTCCAACATGAGTCCCGTGATCCATGAAATCGCGACGCCGACTCTGAGCGGCGTGGCCATGCACCAGTAGATTACCGTCATCGTGGCCCATTCGGGCCGCCAGGCGACGAGGGCGTCGGGCATCGGCATGATGGACAGCGCCAGCGCGCAGACGATGGTTGCGAAAACGACGATGCCGCCGCGGTGACCGGGATGGATCATTTTTTCGCAGCCTCCTTGTCCGAGGCGCGCGTGTCGATATGCGGTTGCTCGGGTTTCGCGATCAGGAGGACTTCGCGGCTGCTTTCGATCGCCGCGAGCGGTTCGGCACTGACGTGGGCGAACGGCAGATCGTGATTGCGCACGACCTCGGTCACGCGGGCGACGGGATAGCCCGCGGGAAAACGGCCGCCGAGCCCCGAGGTCACGAGCAGATCGCCCTGGAGGATGTCGGCATTGTTGGGCAACTGGTCCAGAATCAGGCGGTTGCTCTCGCCGGTGCCCGAAGCGATCGAACGCAGGCCGTTGCGATTGACCTCGACGGGCAAAGCGTGTTTCGGGTCGGTGATCAGGATCGCCGTGCTCTGCAACGGAGAGACATGGACGATCTGGCCCATGATGCCGTGGGCGTCGATCATGGCCTGGCCTTCGTAGACGCCGTGCAGGCTGCCCTTGTTGAGTATGATCTGCCTCGAGAACGGACTCATGTCGACGGCCGTGAGTTCGGCGATGATCGTGTGCTCCTGGACCTTGGCGGTCGAGCCGAGCAGGGCGCGCAGGCGTGCGTTTTCGACCTCGAGCGCGGCCATTTTTTGTTCCCGGGCCTTGAGTTCGAGCTGTTCCTGATGCAAGGCTTCGTTTTCAAGCATCAGATGGCGTCTCGAAGCGAAGGTCTCGGACAACCATCCGCCGACCGATGACGGCAGGTCGATCATATAGCGGATGGGATAGGTCGCGACCGTCAACGTGGTCCGTACGACGGGCATGTACTGTTGCCGGCTGTCGAGGACCATGAGCGCGATGGACACCATCACCAAAATGAACAGGCGCAGGCTGGCGGATGGTCCTCGAATGAAAAGCGGGTTCAAGAGGCTATGGTCTGGTTCACGATGAGTGGTAGTAGGTTGGAACGGTTCGGGTCGTCAGGGGTTACTCCGATCCGTGGATTACCGATCGTGACTCGCCATAAGCTTCTCCGTCACTCCATGGTGAAGACGTCGCCACCGTGCTCGTCGATCATCTCAAGGGCCTTGCCGCCGCCACGCGCCACGCAGGTCAGCGGATCCTCCGCGACGAAGACGGGCAAACCCGTTTCCTCTGAGAGCAAACGGTCGAAGTCGCGCAGCAGCGCGCCGCCGCCGGTCAGCACCATGCCGCGTTCGGCGATGTCGGCGCCGAGTTCCGGCGGCGTCTGCTCGAGCGCGGTGCGGACGGCGCCGACGATGCCCGACAGTGGGTCCTGCAGGGCCTCGAGGATCTCGTTGCTGTTCAGCGTGAAGGTGCGGGGTACGCCCTCGGCCAGGTTGCGTCCGCGGACCTCGATCTCAAGCACCTCGTTGCCGGGGTAGGCCGAACCGATTTTGTGCTTGATGACCTCGGCCGTGGCTTCGCCGATCAGGTTGCCGTAGTTGCGGCGAACGTAATTGATGATGGCCTCGTCGAAATGGTCGCCGCCGATGCGGACCGACGCGGAATAGACGATGCCGTTCAGCGAAATGATCGCGACCTCGGTCGTGCCGCCGCCGATATCGAGTACCATCGAACCGCTGGCCTCGGCAACCGGCAGCCCGGCGCCGATTGCGGCGGCCATGGGCTCTTCGATCAGGAAGACGTCACGCGCGCCGGCGCCGGCGGCGGATTCGCGGATGGCCCTTCTTTCGACCTGCGTCGAACCGCAGGGGACACAAACGAGCACGCGCGGACTCGGCCGCAGGAAGCGGTTTTCATGAACCTTGCGGATGAAATGCTGAAGCATCTTTTCGGTGACCGTGAAGTCGGCGATCACCCCGTCCTTGAGCGGGCGGATGGCCGTGATGTTGCCGGGCGTACGACCGATCATGAGTTTTGCCTCGGTGCCTACGGCCGCGACGGAACGCTGGCTGGAGCTGCCCGCTTCGTAGCGGATGGCGACGACGGAAGGCTCGTTCAGGACGACCCCCTGTCCGCGAACATAAATCAGTGTGTTGGCCGTGCCGAGGTCAATGGAAAGGTCGTTGGAGAACATTCCCCGAAGGCGTTTGAAGAACATTAGCCGTCCGCTCTGGTTAGTTGTAATGAAAATCTGATTGTGAACCGGGAGGTTTACTTAGATGGTCAATGGGGCGCATCCAACTCCTGTTCGGGATAATATTTAGCGGCCCCAAAATTCAACGGCTTACTCTAACAGTGGGTTGTGCTTTGGGCAAGACCAATTGTGTGATACCTTTCGCAGCCATAATCGCTGTCCGTCACTGAATTTTCGATAGGGTGACGGTGTTTGCGTTTCCTGGGTTGCATGTGTGTTTTAGGGGCGTTTTCACGCCTTTAATTTGATTGGATTTGACCTGATGCTGAAGACCGAAGATATCGAAAAAATCGCCTACTTGGCTCGTTTGGAAATTTCCGCGGAAGAGGCGCCGCGCTATGTCGAGGATCTGTCCGGAATCATCGACTTCGTGGAGCAGTTGTCCGCTTGCGATACCGCGAACGTCGGTCCCATGGCGCACCCTCTGGATACCTTTCAGCGGCTTCGCGCCGATGAAGTC